>DATNQT010000548.1:0-8288 GCA_036703885.1 Candidatus Sericytochromatia bacterium | reverse complement strand
AAGGCAGGGCTAATTCATTGTGATGAGAGAAAATTAGGGCAGCCAGAAGTTAGCGTACACTAAATCTTTTAGCGGCTCATTTGATTTGTCCACTCTCCCCGATGAAAGCCAATCTCCTGGAAGCCTTAACCCAAGTGCAAGATTTTCGCGCTGCTAGAGGACAGCGTTATCCTTTGTGGTTGCTGCTACTGCTGGTGATTATGGGGACTATGAGTGGTTGTCTGGGTTATCGTGCCTTAGAAGATTTTGCTCGTCGGCATCATGAATCCTTAGTTGTCAGTTTACAATTACCTCCAACTCGTTTCCCATCAGACTCGACGTTTCGACGGGTGATGATGGGTATTGATTTTACTGATTTAGCCAAGGTGTTCAATAACTGGGCTCAGGATTGGATGCCAACCCAAGAGCTAGACTGGTTAGGAGTTGATGGCAAAAGCATCAAAGCTACTGTCAGCAATTATGACAAGGCTTACCAAGATTTTATTAATGTGGTTTCCGTTTTCAATACTCGTTGTGGAGTAGCGATCGCCCTGCAACAGTTTCACAATAAAGAAAGTAGTGAAATTGCCGTTGTCCAGTCACTCCTAGCTACTTTAAAGCTGCAAGGAGTTATCTTTACCTTTGATTCGTTACACTGTCAAAAAAAACTGTACAACTAATTGTTGAGAGTGGTAATGATTATGTGATGGCTCTCAAGGCTAATCAAAAACGTCTCTACAAACAAATCCAACTAACTACTGAGCAAGCGACACCTCTTAGTATAGACATCACAACCGAACACAGAAGCGATCGGGTCACGACTAGAACTGTATCTGTTTTTGACGACTTGACTGATATCAGTTCTGAGTGGGTAGGTCTGGCACGTCTGGTTAAGGTAGAACGCCGGGGTACACGAGCAAGCAAGCCCTACCATCAGATAGCCTACTACATCAGCAGCCTCAGCCTCAATGCTGCACAATTTGCCCAAGGCATTCGTGGTCATTGGGGAATTGAAAACCGCTTACATTGGGTCAAAGACGTGGTACTTGAGGAGGATAGCTCCAGGATACGACTTGGTAATGCGCCTGCTAATCTGTCCATTATCCGTAGTTTAGCGATCGCTATTTTGCGCTACAACGGTTATTCTTCCATCACCACGGCGGTGAGGATGATTGGTCATAACCTTGAGCAGATTTTTCTCCTTATCGGGAAGGTAGCAAGCGGAGCTTGAGCTATCGGTGCCCAAAATCGCTATTGGTTAAGTTTTCTTAGCTCAATATAAATGTGAACACTATTCTCTTGTACTCACTTTAAGGCTACAACACTGATTCTTCCGTTGAGCCATCTCTTATATCGGAACTTCCCCCGTACAAATGAACTACACAAGGCAAAAAAGCTGATGGGGCGCTAACTAGAGCGATTAGCCCCCATTCTGCTGTACCCATGTTTTTTTAGGTTTTCTTAAGATTCTTCGGCTCGGCTTTATGTCAGAATAGTAGCCATGTATATAGAACGAGTTCCTAACAGAAATTCACCCCCCGCGGTCCTACTTCGCGAGTCCTATCGTGAGGGGAGTAAGATTCGTAAAAGAACCTTAGCAAATCTCTCTAAATTGCCCGAGTCCGTCGTTGATAACTTGAAAATTGTCTTAAGGGGCGGTGCAGCGATTGAAAACCTATCCAATTCCTTTTCTGTAGAAAGGAGTCTTCCTCATGGTCATGTTGCTGCTGTTTTAGGCACAATCAAAAAACTTGGCTTGCACAATCTAATCGCACCAGATAATTCAACAAAACGCGCTCTAGTCTTAGCAATGCTCGTGGCGCGAATCCTTGACCCTCGCTCCAAGTTAGCCACAGCAAGAGGCTTGAACTCCGAGACGTGCTTTTCCTCTTTAAGCGAACTCTTAGGCTTAGAAAAAGCGGATGAAGATGACTTGTATTCAGCGCTGGATTGGTTGGTTGAGAAACAAGCATTAATTGAAAATGAATTAGCTAAAATCCATCTAACTGAAGGGTCTTTAGTTCTCTATGATCTGAGTTCAACATACTTTGAAGGAACTCAATGTCCTCTAGCTAAATACGGCTATAATCGAGATAAAAAGAAAGGATTCTTACAGATTGTTTTTGGTTTACTCTGTGACAAGCTCGGCTGCCCCATAGCCTCAGAGAAGGCTGTAACCAGAGTGGCTTTATTACAGGCGACCCAGAAGGAACTAGATAAGATTGTCACCGCCACTCATCGAGACAAACGCGCTCTCAAAGGGGCTGACCAGATTGGGCTGAGAGTGGGGCGAGTTCTCAATTCTAAAGGAGTGGGGAAATATTTTAATATCTCGATCACTGAGGAGAGTTTTTCTTACTCCTTGAATGAAGCGGCTATCACCAAAGAGGCGGCTTTAGATGGAGTGTATATTATTCGCACATCCGTGAGAGCCGAAACTTTAAATGCCGCTCAAACGCTGAGAGCCTATAAGAGTCTTGCTCAAGTGGAGCAAGCTTTCCGCAGTTATAAGACTGTTGATTTAAAAGTGCGTCCAATTTATCATCGTTTAGAACAGAGAGTCAAAGCTCATGTCTTCTTGTGTATGCTGGCTTATTATGTAGAGTGGCACATGAGAAAAGCCTTAGCACCTCTGTTGCTTGATGAGGAGAAAGTCACGGAAGGAGAGGGCAAAATAGTTTCAGTTGTGGTTCCAGCTAAACGCTCAAAGAAAACTCGCGCTAAGGCAGCGACTAAAAAGACAATAGAAAAGTTCCCTGTCCATAGTTTTCGCACAATGATTGCTGATTTAGCGACGATTGTCAAAAATAAATTCCAGTCTCAGGGTCTGGAGGCTTCCTTAACGTTTGAGAAAATTACTCAACCAACTGTCCTGCAACAAAAGGCATTGGATTTGTTGGGAGTCTCCTTGATTTGTACCCAGTAAGAGCCACAGTGGATTACTCCCCAGTTTCCCCAGTGCATAGGTTGTAGCTTTTTGTCAAAGGGGAACTTCCGATTTAGTGTACGCTAATTTCTGGCTGCCCTAATTTTCTCTCATCACAATGAATTCGCCCTGGGTTGGGGGGGGGGTCAAAGGTGTGTACCAAACGACCGTTAAGAAGACATAACGGACTGTTTTTTTTGTATTGCCCCAGGTCAACCAAGAAAAGTTTGATGTTAAGAATCTGTGTAGAGCATGATGATTTTTCTAATTTCCCAGTCCCCTTTTGGGAACCGCCCAACTGGGACAACTGGCACAAAAAGATTTCCAGCACGGCTGGAACTTTTGTTAAATTCGATGCAGGTATAAGTATTTAAGAAATATTACGAAACTTTCGCTACGACACACAAACGATGAATCCTCATGAGGCTCATGCCCATAAATTAAATGCCTCCCAGGTTGATGAAATTGCACAACTGCTGGCTCTTGCGTTTGAAAATGGCTCCGGTCTTAGCCAAATTTGTAATGCAGAAGGTGAAGAGCTTCATCGCAGACTGCACTTATTGTTTCGGGCTGGACTCGCGCTGCAAGCAGCAGCGAACCAAGTGGTGTTGAGTGTCACGCAGGACGATCTCGTAACAGGTGTTGCTGTCATGCAGGAACCAGAGAGTTGCTTTCCTCTTTGGGCGCAGATTCATTGGTTACTACAAGTAAGCTTTGGTATAAGCCCAGTTGTAGCTTGGCACCTATGGCAAAGCTTGAGAATTTTAGAACGACACCATCCCCCACAGCCTCATTACTACCTAATGCTCTTGGGCGTACACCCGAATTTTCAAAGGAAAGGATACGCTCGCGCTCTGCTTGAGGTACTTCATGCACGTTCAGAAGCACATCCCACATCAATTGGTGTGTATCTGGAAACAGGAAATCCGCAAAATGTGGCGTTGTACAAATACTTTGGGTATCACGTAAAAACACAAGTTAATATCAATGGTGTGGAAAACTTCATCATGTTTCGCCCAAATTTTAGAGGATAAAAATAATAATAGACTTCTTGCAGAAGTCGGGAACAGGGAACAGGGAACAGGGAACAGGGAACAGGGAACAGGGAACAGAGATTGATAAAACCGAACATTTGCAAGAGGTTTAGTCTAGAGCTGTTTGGAGCTATTCCTGCCCTCTAGTAGTTTTAGCAGAATTTCTCCATGCACAGAGCGAGTAATTGGATAGAAGTAGGCGCAAACTAAGCCAAAAACTAACACTAAAGCTGGTACGGGACCGATAAGCAAACGGATTGCCATCATAGCTGATTCAGGTTGAGCAGGAGGTAACTGTCCGGGAGCTGTGGGGATGAATCCAGCCCAGTCTAAGATTTTACCCACCAGAAAAAGAGCGATCGCCACAGCAATTTTTTGCAGCTGCACGACCAAGCCACAAAAAATCCCCTCTCGCCGCTGTCCTGTATTGAGTTCATCCAGATCCAGCACATCTGGCAGCATTGACCAAGGTACCAAGTAAGCTGTGGACAGACCAACCCCTACTATCACGGCTAAGACGTACATCAGTGCCACTTGATTGGGTTGTAGGAAACACAGTCCGACTAAAGCACAAATCGTCAAGGGAATCCCCATCCAGTAGACGGCTCTTTTTCCCAATCGCTGACCGACTGCACTCCAGAAAAACATCATTGTTAGGGCTGTACCCTGGACGGCGATCGCTGCCTGGGTAAAGTGATGGTCTGGCAGTCTCATCCAGTTAATCACAAAGTAGGGCAAGATTGCTGCCGTTACCTGTAGACCCAACCAGGAACACAGATACAGCAGATTGCATGTTTATGAAGTACACCTTACAAATAATTTATAAATTGCCCCTAATTAAATAGCTAACTGTGTAGAAAAAATGGTGTACCTCAGTTACCTGAAATACGCTGTAGATACCCATAACGCACAAAAAAGAGAAATTGCTCAAGGCAATCTGGAGCTGTTGCCTTATTGGTAGGGATGGCTCCAGAGAAACTTGAATGCGTTGGGCTTGGATTGCTTTGTAGCGTTTATAGGTACCCCAAACACACAGGTAGATTGCAGATATGGCGATAATCCCACACACGGCTCCCAGAATCAAATACTTCTTGGAAGGGTCAGCAATGTTGGCAAAGATTACTTGAGCCAAAGTTAGGGAGAGGATACTAGCACCAATGCTAAATGCCGCTTTAAAGCTAACCAGCCTCGTGCGTTCGTCATAACCAGTAGTCAGTTCGGCAGCAAGGGTGCTATAGGGAACAGCAACTACTGTGAAGGCTGTGTCCGACAGCAGAGCTATGCCACTGAAGTAGGCAAACAGTAACCACTGATTTGTGGTGGGTGGAACAAACCACTGCAAGAAGAAGCACACTCCTAAGGGAATAGCACCTACAAGCATCCAGGGGTAGCGTCTGCCTAAAGGGGAACGGGTGCGATCGCTCAAGATTCCAACTATAGGGTCGTTAATAGCATCCCAAACTTTACCGATTAGCAAGACGCTGCCAGCTAGGGTAGGATTTAACCCGGCTACTGATGTGAGAAAAAACAACAGGAAAAACACCAAGATGTTGTTAGGAATCTCCCCTCCTAGTTCTCCAACTCCATAGGCAAGTTTGGTTCTCAAACTTAGGCTTTCGCTACGAGCTTTCAGGGGAATAGCATCGGGAGAATGATTCATTGAGGAAGATTGCAATTAGATCGAGCTAAACCTAGCACAACTTCTCCACCCGCCTCTAAACCATCCGGTCACTGTATTGCACGGACGTTTGTGTTAAAACCCTGGATACCCACAACGCGATCGCGTTAGCGAAGTAAGGCGTGACGCTAGCGCTGCTGCTCTTCAGATCGCGTACTTGTTTGTTAGCACAAAACCCTATGGGGAATAATTACCGTGAAAATTCTGCTGGTGGAGGATGATGAGCTTATCGGTTCGATGCTTTTTGAAGCTCTCGTTGCTCATCGTTACACAGTCGATGTGGCGGCAGACGGACAAGCAGGTCTAGAGCTGGCGACAAACTTTGACTATGACCTGATTTTATTGGATTGGCTCATTCCCAAGCTGGACGGCATCAGCCTTTGTCGCCAACTCCGTTCCAACGGGTATCAAAAACCCATCCTCTTGCTGACTGCCAAAGACTCCAACAGCGATATCGTCCAAGGGTTAGACGCAGGAGCAGATGACTATATAGTCAAGCCTTATGACTTATCGGCATTGATGGCACGCATTCGCGCTTTGCTGCGTCGGGGAAATTCTCCTGTCACCAGCGTTCTGAATTGGGGAAACCTCTGTTTGAATCCAGTTTCGGGCGAGGTAACTTGTGGAGAGCAACTTCTATCTCTGACTCCCAAAGAATACAGCCTGCTGGAGCTTTTCCTGCGGAATCCTCAACGGGTTTTCAGCCGGAGTGCGATTATCGATCGCCTCTGGTCTTTGGATGGCTCACCTGCTGAAAGTGCGGTTACAGTCCACATCAAGGAGTTGCGACAGAAGCTGAAGACAGGGGGAATGACTGAGGAAATTATCGAGACAGTCTATGGCTTGGGCTATCGGCTCAAGTCCCCTCCTGAAGAGAAGGCGTTGCGTGATAGCGTTAGCGAAGCAACTCCGAAGGAGTTAGCGGGACGCGGAAGCGTCCATCGGGAAATGGCAAGGGGGGACAAGGAGGACAAGGAAAACGAGGGAGACAAGGAAGAAAGGAGCCAGTCGAAATTAAAAGGTCTGGCTTCACTCAGCAAGGTGTTAGAGCGGTTCAGAGGTTCTTTTGCACAGCAAGTTACCGTGCTGGAGCAAGCAAAGATAGCGCTGATCGAGGGCAATCTGAGCGAAGTCCTGCGGCAGAGTGCAGGGCAGGAAGCCCACAAGCTAGCGGGTGGATTGGGAACGTTTGGTTATCCGGAAGGCTCGAATCTAGCACGGGCGATCGAAGATATGCTGATGGATGACACGGCTTTGGGACGGGAGGAAGCCTTACGACTCGATCGCCTGGTTGCTGACCTTCAACAAGAACTGACGAAGCCTCCCGCCTCCTTCATCACAGAACCAACACCTCCCGCTCAAATTCCTTTGGTGTTGGTGGTTGATGACGATGTGGCACTAACTGAGCAACTGAAAGTAGAAGCCGCTGTCTGGGGAATGCAGATTGAGACTGCACCCGACCTAACGACTGCCAGACAAAGGATTGCCCAAGTTCCTCCCGATGTCATCTTGCTGGAACTCACCTTTCCCGATCCAAGCGAAGATGGACTAACACTGCTGCGGGAACTAGCGGAGCAATCCTCTACAATTCCCGTTCTGGCATTCACCGGACGAGATAGCTTGGCAGACCGGGTTGCCGTGTCTCGCTTGGGAGGGCGTGGATTTGTACACAAACCTGTTTTACCAGAGCAGATTTTCAAAGCGATCGCTCGCATCCTCCCGCAAACTCAGTCAGTAGAAGCCAAGGTTCTGGTTGTGGACGACGATTCTGCAACCCTGGCAGCATTGAGCAGCCTGCTGCGACCTTGGGGACTTCAAGTGACGAGCCTCAATGAGCCTACACGCTTCTGGGAAGTGCTGACGGCGACCGCTCCAGATCTGCTGGTTTTAGATCTGGAGATGCCAACTTTCAGTGGATTTGACTTGTGTCAGGTCGTGCGCCAAGACCCGCAGTGGGGAGATTTGCCAATTCTGGTTGTGACGGCTCACACCGATGCCGAGTCAATCCAATGGGTGTTTGCAGCTGGAGCGGATGACTTTATTGGTAAACCAGTGGTGGGGCCGGAGTTGGTCACGCGGGTGACAAGCCACATTGAGCGAGTTCGGTTACGACAGAAGTTAAAACAAATATAGGTTTATGGTTCATGGTTCATTGTCTTCTCAATCAACAATGAGCTATAAACATATAAAAGTAATAATTTAAGTATAGTTAATCTGATAAATATTGAAGTTATACATAAAACAAACATTAGACAAACATAATCTCAATCATTACTGCTGCAAGCATAATTTCTCCATCTATTTCACATATAAATTCATTGAATCTTTATCGAGTCTTGATGCTTAAATTAAACTTCTTAAAAAACTTTAGTTTAGTCTAAGAGTATACAAATTTAAACCAGGGACTTCCCTACTAGCGCTATGCAAACAACTCGTTTTGTGACTCAAAATGCGATCGAGCTGCGTCATACACAAACTCGCACATCTATTGAATTATCCAAAAAACTCGTTGTCATTCACATTGGTAAAATGAATGGACGAATTCCCCTAGATGTTGATTTATCAAATTTTCCAAATTCGGATATGGTTTCTCGCCTCCAAGCGAGGATTCGGAGAGAGGGAAACATCTACTTCATTGAAGACATGAGAAGTGCAAATGGTACATATCTCA
>DATNQT010000547.1:0-3623 GCA_036703885.1 Candidatus Sericytochromatia bacterium | reverse complement strand
GACTTAAAGTTTGCCCCCTTGCCGGAAATTCAGATACCCAAGTACACGCGCTACAAACTAAACAACGGTATGGTGGTGTATCTGATGGAAGACCACGAACTACCTCTAGTTGGTGGTACAGCGCTAGTTCGCACGGGCGATCGCCTTGAACCCTCAGAAAAAGTTGGCTTAGGTGCGATCGCAGGGCAAGTGATGCGTACAGGAGGTACAACCGTACACTCCGGCGATGAACTCAATCAGCTATTGGAACAACGGGCAGCTTCTGTGGAGACTGGCATTGGTTTAGCGTCTGGCAGCGCCAGTTTCAGTGCCTTGACTAAGGACTTGGATACAGTTTTTGACTTATTTACTGAAGTGATTCAACAGCCTGCCTTTGCTCAGGAAAAGGTGGACTTGGCGAAACGGCAACAGGCAGGGCAAATTGCTCGCCGCAATGATGACCCGAATGATATTGCAGGTCGCGAATTTGCTAAACTCCTCTACGGTGATAACAGTCCTTATGCCCGTACTGTGGAGTATGCGACCCTCAACAATATCTCTCGTCAAGATTTGGTGGCATTTTACGAGAAATATTTTCACCCAGAAAATATGATTCTGGGAATTTTTGGGGATTTCGATTCCCAGAAGATGCGATCGCGCATTCAGGAGAAATTTGGCAAGTGGTCGCCTGCCTCACAGCCTGTTAAATTTACAGTGCCATCGGCATCCCAGGCGAATCTTGGAGGCGTCTTTTTCGTCAATCAGCCCCAACTGACTCAAAGTTACGTTCAAATGGGACATTTGGGAGGTCAGTTAAATAGCCCTGACTATCCGGCACTGGATGTTTTAAATCAGGTGATGAATGGGTTTGGCGGACGGTTATTTAACGAAGTGCGATCGCGTCAAGGTCTTGCCTACTCCGTCTATAGCTATTGGAGTCCCAATTTTGATTATCCGGGTACGTTTGCTGCTGGAGGACAAACTCGCTCAGATGCCACAGTACCTTTTATCAAAGCAGTTCGTGCCGAAATTGAGCAACTCCGTGCCCAACCCGTGACGGAAACCGAACTGGCTTTTGCCAAAGATCAGGTTCTTAATTCCTTTGTTTTCAGATTCCAAGACCCCATCCAAACCTTATCGCGGCTGATGCGCTACGAATACTATGGCTATCCAGCTGATTTCATCTTCCGCTATCAGCAAGCTGTCAAAGCAACAACCATTGAGGATGTCCAACGAGTTGCACAAAAGTATTTGCAACCCGATAAACTTGTCACTCTAGTGGTAGGTAACGCTTCAGCTATCCAGCCCGCGCTTACAAGCCTTTCAGCAGACGTGACTTCATTAGATATCACGATTCCCAAGCCAAACAACAGTTAGCATCAGCCAGGGCGAAGCATTTGGAAATAAAGATTTAGGATTACCCGATAGATAGTCGCCCAAATGCTTCGCCCCTACATCTAACGATCAGGTTCGGAGCGGTATCCTAACCTAGGAAGCTAAGTCCCTGCCGTAATGTCCTCGATCGCTAACAATATCATCTGTATATTATTAATCCTAGGCAACTTGCGAGCCTTGAGCCGCATGACTTTACGCCCAATCAGCTCAAAATTATGCTCGACCTGGAAATCTTGAAACTGGGTATTACTGGCAAGAATTTCTTCTAGCTGCGATCGCAATTGGGGAATGTTCCACTGTCCGTTGCCCAATTCAAAAATCAATTGCTGCTCTGTTTCAACTGGTGCAACCTGAAACGCATCATAGAACGAACGACTGGCGGCAATCACCTGCAGGTCTTGATTGAGCACGATCAGAGGTTGCCAAACGGTTTCCACGATCCCATCGGCATAATCTCTCGCTTCCACCAATTGAGCATTACTACGTTTGAGGTTGTCAATATCAATCAACACCAACACAGCCCCATCAATCTTGTTGTCGATTGTCCGGTAGGGACGAATCCGCAGGTGATACCAATGCCCGTCTCGATCTTGAATTTCCTGAGTTTTCAAGTTGAGCGTACGAATCACCTCTAAAATCTCTTGCTCTAAGTTAGGCACGTTCAACTTGTGGGTAATGTCGCTCAACGGTCGCCCGATGTCCGTTGAAATCAGGTTGAAAATGCCTTCGACGGCTGAAGTAAACTGCCGAACCTGTAAGTCAGCTCCTAACATCAAAATCGGGATATTGATACTGTTGAGCAGATTCTGCAAATCGTTGCTCACCTGAGTCGCTTCCTTCGTGCGATGGCGCAGTTCCTCATTCACCGTGTTCATTTCTTCATTCGTCGCCTGAATTTCTTCTTTCGCCGTTTCCAGTTCCTCATTCGTACTTTGCAACTCTTCATTGCTCGACAAAATCTCTTCGTTGGCAGCTCTCAAGTCCTGGTTCGTGGCTTGCTGCTCCTCAATGATCGATTGCAGATGCTCTCTTGTCGTTGTCAGTTCCTGCTTGAGCCGAGCAATTTCAGCCGCCTCCCTTGTCTTGCGCTTCGAGGGAGTGCTGCCATCATCGGTTGCCTCTGGCAACGCTAGCATGGGCGGAGCATCTTCAAATAGAACTAAGTAACACTCTTGGGTCTCCCCCATTTGGAACGGAGTGATATTAATAGTGATCTGCCGGATGCGTTCGCCTTCTCTCACCCGTATGCCTTGGCGTTTGATCGACAGCTTTTGCTGTCTTGCCTGGTAAATTCCAGTCTGTAGCTCTCGCCGCAATTCTTCTTTTGCCATCCTCAGCAGATTCAAGCTCGCCCGACCCGGAGTCGGTTCCAGATAAGAACTAGTCTGTCCTCGAAATTGCAGAATCTCCAGGTTCATGTCTACCACGACACCAGCCGGGGCATATTGATTCAACACAATCCGGTCTGCCTCTCTCTGCAATTCCAGGTCGCCTGGGAGCTGCTCGATCGCAGAGACTTGAGGGGGGATGGTTACCGGAGGATAGGGACTGTCAGCCAAATCAATGTTAAGCCGAGTCGTTATCAGCTTTTTGGCATAAATTTTGTTTTTTTTGTCGCATAGGGTAAACAAGTCTGTAAAGTCACCCACCGTTTCCGACGTGCCTAACAGGAGAAAGCCCGTGGACTTAAGACCGTAGTGGAAGATGGGCAGGAGCTTTTTCTGCAAAGGGGTTCCCAGATAGATCAGCACATTCCGACAGCTAATCAAGTCCAGCCGAGAAAACGGCGGATCGCCAATCAGGTTCTGTCTGGCAAAGACGCAAACTTCGCGCACGGACTTACTGACTTGGTAGCCCCCTTCAACTTGGACAAAGAACCGATAGAGACGTTCAGGGGAAACATTCGCGACTTGGCTGGGCGTGTAGAAACCATTTCGGGCAAACTCGATCACCGTTTCACTGATGTCGGTTGCATAAATCTGAATCGGCAGTCGGGGAAACTGATCGGCTAAAAACTCTAGCAAGCAGATGGCAATCGAGTAAGCTTCTTCGCCTGTCGAACAGCCCGCAACCCAAATTCGGATCGGTGTCCCTGGCGTTTTATCTTTGATGATGACGGGAAAGACCAGGCTTTTTAAGGCATTGAAGCTTTCCGGGTCGCGGAAAAAACTGGTGACATGAATCAAGGAATCTTGATACAACGCCGTTACTTCTGCCGGATTGCTCTGGAGATAGTGGGCATAATCCTC
>DATNQT010000546.1:0-12048 GCA_036703885.1 Candidatus Sericytochromatia bacterium | reverse complement strand
GGTCATCGCCAGATACCGAGTAAGAAGCAAGCGTCTTGTCACCATCACAACAGATCCACTGCAATTCCTTCTGGCTACTGGAGCGAGCTTGCAGCATCATCTGCTCATGATTGCCACGTAGAGCTACAAGCCTCCCCGTCTCGTGTAGTTCTATCAGTCGGTTGATCGCGCCTTTTGAGTCCGGTCCATGATCTACATAGTCGCCAAGGGTGATTAATTGATCTTCTGGCTGTGGCTTCACGACAGCGATGAGTGAATCAAACGCAGTTGTGCAACCGTGAATGTCACCAATGGCAAGTAATCGCATAGTAGGTGGGTATCCTGTTCAAGGACTGGAAACAGGCTCAACAGCAGGAGCCTTTGTGGTTAATTGTTCAACACCCAGAATAAGCTGCTGTCGATCGCTATTTAGTAACTGAAACTCTTTTTGGCTAACTTGCTCTAGCATATAAACCAAATGCTCTGGTCGTAGAAGAGTTCCGTCATTGCGACAGCTTCCCACATAGCGCAAAACCACAGACGAATTCTCTGTACTTTGTGATTCGCGAACCTCCAACTCAAATAAGCGCTCGCGTAAATTCACTTGTTTCTTCTTTCCTGACTTGGTTGTCTGCTCCCACCAAATCGCGTCACTACTTTTAATCTGCTCTACCCAATCTTGCCATTGTTGGGTATTTGTTTCCCCCAAGCTTGGGGTGTTAGGGGGGCAAGGCGCAGTATCTTCCACCGTTGCAACTGTAATCAAATATTCCGCTCGTTCCAATACTTGAGTCGCAGCAGGAGCCTTTAAGTCAACCTGTTCAACTCGATATACTGGAATATCTGCTGGCAGTTGGGCGGCTAGCTGTTCCTTGAACTTCTCCACATCCATGACTTGGGTGAGTTCAAAATCCACAATCTCGCCGTGACTAGTTGCTCCCAATGGCAAAGCATTGGCAATCATAATTCGCGGACTGGGATGAAAACCATTAGTATAAGCAATCGGTAGAGATGCTCGTCTTACAGCACGATCGTACAAACGCACCAAATCTAGATGACTCACCAGTGCCATATCGCCCAGCTTGCCAAACCAGACTCGTAGCCGTTGGACTTTTTCTTGATCGGGCTTAAAATGACCCCCAAATTTGGGGATTGAAGGTGCTTCAATGACAACATTGTGACCGAAATCAGTGCCACAGACGCCGCAGTGAGAACAACCTTCAAATGAGCAATCCGGTACGGTTGCGGCTTCCAAAGCTCGTTGTAAGTCAGCAATAAGCCAATTCTTATCAATTCCCGTATCGATGTGATCCCAAGGAAGGGGTGCATCAACTGAGTGCTGAGTGGATGGATTTTGTTGCAGAGTTGTTGGGTTTTCCGAAATATTGTCTTCTAAAACTGCTCCTACAGCTTCCATCACATTCCATTCACCGTTTTCAACTTGGCGGTATTTCCAGGTGAGTCCCGATTCTGCGATCGCTTTTTCCCAAGCCCCAAATGCCCGATCTAAATTATCAAACCAGGAATCCATCCCTGCGCCCAGTTCCCAAGCGCGACGAACTACAGAAGACAATCGCCTATCACCTCGCCCGATAAAGTCTTCCATTGCCGAAATTCGCACATCCGTAAAATTCGCCCTGACACCCTTCATGTGGCGAAATTCATTGCGTAATAACGTTTGCTTGCGTTTAAACTCAGCCGTTGAGACTGAGTGCCACTGAAATGGTGTATGAGGCTTGGGGGTAAAGTTAGAAATCGTCAAGTTGAAGTTAAGATGCCTTCTTCCCCTTGCCTGACATTCCTGCTTCAACCAACGTACTGTCTCGGCAATGCCCACTACATCGACATCCGTCTCCCCTGGCAAGCCAATCATAAAGTAGAGCTTAATCTTGTCCCAACCCTGCTTAAACGCTGTCTTTACACCTCTAAGCAGTTCTTCGTTGGTTAACCCCTTATTGACAATATCCCGCATCCTCTGGGTTCCCGCTTCCGGGGCGAAAGTCAGTCCACTACTGCGTGTGCCGCCGAGGATATTGGCAATATTTTCATCAAATCGGTCTACCCGTTGACTGGGTAGGGAGAGGGAAATATTTTCATCTTTAAGGCGATTTTTGATTTCCATCCCGACGGCTGGCAGCGCCAGATAGTCGGAACAACTCAGAGACAATAGGGAAAATTCATTGTGCCCCGTTGCTCTCATTCCCTGCTCGATCGCTTCTACAACCTTCTCTGGTTCTACATCCCGCGCCGGACGAGTCAACATCCCAGGTTGGCAGAAACGGCAACCGCGAGTACAGCCGCGCCGAATTTCTATTGTCAGGCGATCGTGTACGGTTTCGACATAGGGAACCAGCCCAATAGAATAAGCTGGCATTGGTGTTGCAACTCGTCGCAGAATCCGTTTGGGAACATCCAGGCGGTTAGGGTGGACTGAACCATCCTCTGCCATGTCATAGAACTGCGGGACATAAACGCCTGGGATCTGTGCTAAATCCAGCAATAGAGCTTCTCTACTTAAGCCTGCGGCTTTGCCTTCTTCCAGCACTAAGCCAATTTCCGGCAGCAGTTCTTCCCCATCTCCGAGGGCAATAAAGTCGAAAAAGTCGGCGTAGGGTTCGGGATTCGAGGTAGCGGTTTGTCCACCTGCAAATATTAGGGGATAGGAACTAGCGGCGCGTTCTTTCCATGTCAGAGGAATTCCCGCTAAATCCAACATTTCCAATATGTTGGTTGCCCCTAATTCGTAGCTGAGGCTAAAACCCAATACATCAAAATCAGTAAGCGATCGCTTATTTTCGACGGCAAATAGGGGCGTCTGAGTTTCTCGTAGTTTTGCTGCCAAGTCGGGCGCAGGTAAGTAGGCGCGATCGCACAATTGCCTGGGCTGGGCATTCAAGATGTTGTAAAGAATAATATGCCCCAAATTGGAAGCGCCAACTTCATAGACTTCTGGATACGTCAACACCCAACGCACCTGTGCTGCTTCCCAAGGCTTATGCACTGCCCCTAACTCGTTACCTAGGTAACGTGCTGGTCCAGTTATATCTTTCGTGAGTATTTCTTCGACGGCAATCGCCATTGCAACCTTCCCTACTGCTTTACTTGCAGCTAACCCAATGCACCCATTCATCTTAACTGGATGTTACTCAGGGCGATGCCGCCGTCTCTAAATCAATTGCTGTTTACCGACCGACGTGTTCTAGAGTTTGCGGTTTTTGGTTAATCCGTTGTGGCTTCGTTAGCGTTAGCGCTTTTTGAGACGAAACCTAGCCCAACTGAATGTTTTGTGAAGCTGCGTCAAGCCAGACTTAGCTTTTTTGAATGTTAGGAGCTAGCATAGCTTAACCTAAGCTGCGCGATCGCTAATTGGTCTTCTTTGCTAGCGAAGCGACTTGAAGGAGTCAGAATTTCAAATTCACAGAGTCGTTGGTGCGAATCCATCAATACAACTCGCTAATATTCAGTACACAAACACTACGCAATCAGTTTACGGTCATTCTCACTTCGAGTCAGCATCGCCACAAAAGCCTCGCGACTTTCATAAATCTCAAATGCACCGTCTAGTTGAGTCAGCTCAAAAATGATCCCAATTGAGGGGGCTAGGCAACAAAGACTAAAGCGCCGTTTCAGATTTTGAGCCAAACTTAGAGCTGAAACTAGTGCCATTAACCCAGCGCTGTCCAGGGATTCTACCCTATGCATATCTACCAAAACGGAATGCTTCTGCGATGCTACTGCTGTTGTCAGCTGAGATTGAAACTCGGTTGCGTTGGAAGCATTGATATGACCAGAAGGCTGAATAATGGTCAACTGTGAATCCATAATCGCGATCGCCATAATTAAATCCTCACCTTTGCTCTTTAAAAAACTTAATAGAGAATGTCTTGACGATAATGTGTAGGTTTGTGAATCCGCTACCTCCTGTGGGAGATTTTAATTAAATTTTTATCAAGTAGCTCCACAATCTTAATTTTTTACTAATTCTTTGTAAAGTATTGTGTACAGTGATACGAAAATCCTCCAATGACCAAAAAAAGTATAAACATATACTAATTTCCTAGGATTATCATAAGTAATTCTTATCTAAAAGTTTTATTGAGGCTGCTCAAATGAACAAGAGCTAGGAAAGGACGACTCCTAGGATTCGATGAATGTTTCAGGAACATGGCATCAGAGTGATCGCTATTTTGAAGGCAATTCGCACTTCTTAGCTGTTAGGTGAGAACAAAATCCTTATCAATACAAAATTTTATCTTCCTTTAGTTAGATATTAAGACCTTTAAACCTTGACCCAGTTAGTTCAAGTGCTGCTCCAGACTCAGCTACAAGAACTACAACTCTTTCAACCCAGAATACTTGTGATTTAGATCACTTATTTTCAAAGAGTTGGATCACTCAACCTCCTAAAAATTACCCAGAAAATATCTTACTAAGGAGTTCTATGAAAATAGTTGTGAAAACTACATATGTTATCCGTCAACTTGTAGAAAAAGCTCTTTATATTCGGAAATTAACTCCTGATATAGAGAACGAAATTAATTATGAACTGACTCGTATGGGTCATATTTCAGACGTTGATTACGAGGCGCTTGAACTATTAATGTCTGAAATGGACGCTGGTCGAATTCAATTAGTTCCTAGTACTTAGAAAAAAACTGATAACTCGATATTAGAAGCTGATAGCTGATACAACTAAACGCTTTGGGGTTTTAATCAGTAATCACCACCTATTATCCAGCTTCTGAACCGTCCAACCTGGTAAACTGTCCTATGGTTCTTCCACTTGCTCACCGAGTCGTTGTTTAGTCACCATGCAGTTTGCCAAACGTTTAGAGAAAATTCCTCCCTATTTATTTGCTGAGATCAATTGCAAGCGGGAAGAGCTAATTGCTAAAGGGGTTGACATCATAAATTTGGGGGTCGGAGACCCAGACCGTCCGACACCAGCGCATATTGTTCAGGCAATGCATGAGGCAATTGATGACTCTTCAACCCACAACTATCCGCCTTATCAGGGAACTAAAGATTATTGCCAAGCGGCCGTTGATTGGATGAAGCGTCGGTTTGGTGTCGAGGGTTTGAATCCTGAAACAGAAATTGTTTCTTCAATCGGTTCAAAAGAAGCGATTCACAACACTTTTCTCGCTTTTGTAGAACCAGGAGACTATACTTTAATTATCGATCCTGGCTATCCGGTGTATCGCACTTCAACGATTTTTGCCGGGGGCGAACCTTATGCGATGCCCCTCAAAGCTGAAAATAACTTTTTGCCTGACCTGATGGCTATCCCAGAAGAGGTAGCTCGGAAGGCAAAATTGCTATGGATTAATTATCCAAATAATCCCACGGGTGCAGTGGCAACCCTAGAATTTTTTAAAGAACTAGTTGATTACTGCCGTCAGTATGATATTTTGCTTTGCCACGACCACGCTTATTCAGAAATGGCTTACGACGGTTATAAGCCCCCTAGCGTGCTACAAGTTGAGGGTGCTAAAGATATCGCCATAGAATTCCATAGTCTCTCTAAGTCCTACAACATGACGGGCTGGCGAGTTGGTTTTGTGGCGGGTAATGCTACTGGTATCAAGGGCTTGAGTCAAGTCAAGACTAATGTGGATTCTGGAGTATTTAAGGCGATTCAGCGGGCTGCGATCGCAAGTTTTCAAACCAGCGAAGCAGAACTTCAAGCCGTCATGTCAGTTTACCAAAACCGGAGAAACATTATTGTTGAAGGACTGCGGTCTTTAGGATGGCTCCTTGAAGCACCTAAAGCAACTTTATATGTCTGGGTACCCGTGCCTAAGGGCTATTCTTCAACAGAATTTGTCACCTTGCTGCTAAATAAATGCGCGATTATCGTTCCACCCGGTAACGGTTATGGTGCAGCAGGTGAAGGCTTCTTCCGAATTGCGTTGACGGTAGCTGATGAAAGAATGCACGAAGCGATTCAACGCATGAAGGACGCTGGAATTCGCTACGAGGCTTAACATCGGGGCGCGGGCAAGGAGTCTAGAAGTAGCGGCGAGTATACAAAGGAGTAGTGAAAGCTTTACTCACGCTGCCAAATCTTCAGTGTTTTATCAGCACTACCACTAGCGAGAATTTCTCCATCCCGGCTAAACGCGACAGAATAAACTGTACCGCTATGACCTCTAAGGGTGCAAAGTTCTCGACCTGTATCTAGCTGCCAAATCTTGAGTGTTTTGTCATCGCTACCACTAGCGAGAATCCCTCCATCCGGGCTAAACGCTACACTACGAACCCAGTTAGTATGACCCGTAAGGCTACGCAGTCCCCATCCCGTACTCACCTGCCAGATTTTAATCGTCTTGTCAGAACTGCCACTAGCAAGAATCTGCCCATCCGGACTAAACGCTACACTACGAACCCAGCTAGTATGACCCGTGAAGCTACGCAGTTCCTTCCCTGTGCCAAGCTGCCAAATTTTGATGATTTTGTCAGCGCTGCCACTAGCGAGACTCTGCCCCCTAGGGTTGATGGCAACAGCACGAACCATATCTGAATGTCCAGAAAACCAGCCGCCAATTGTGCGAAGTAGCCGTCCTGTACTAATCTGCCAAATCGCGATCGCCTTATCCTCACTACCACTAACTAAAATATCCCCATTCGGATTTATGGCAACAGAATAAACCTGACCACTATGACCTCGGAGAGTACGAAGTTCCCGTCCTGTACTTAGCTGCCAAATCTTAATCGTCTTGTCAGCGCTACCACTGGCTAAAATCTCTCCATCTGAACTTATCGCAATGGAAAGAACAGCATCGGTATGACCCCACAGGGTGTGAAGTTCTTGCCCTGTATTTAGCTGCCAAATCTTAATCGTCTTGTCAGCACTAGCACTAGCGAGAATCTCCCGATCTCGGCTAATGGCGATGGAATAAATTAAGTCAGTATGGCCTGTAAGAGTTTGTATGCAGCGCCATTTTTGCATTTGCCGTGGCAATGTCGATGTCGTTCCAGCCGGAGCAGTTGGTGACTCAGGCGTTCCCTTTAACGGTGGTTTAGAGGTAACGGTTGTGGGTTGAAGCTTTAAGTCTTTGAGTACCTCAGCCGCTAATTGATAGCGACGGTTGATTGCCATTTCCAGCATCTTGTCTAAGATTTGACCCAGCTGCTTACTGACAGGAATGCTTAGATAATCTCGCCATATCCAGGTAGCCTCGCTGAAGGAATACAAATCAAAAGGTTCAGCCTCAGTTAGTAAATGGATGCAGGTGACGCCTAAGCTGTACAAGTCACTAGAAAAAACTGCTTTACCCCCTGCTTGTTCGGGTGCTGCATACCCAGCCGAACCAATTATTGTCCCGGTTCTGGCGAGGGCAGTTCCCGTTACTAATTTAGCTGCACCAAAATCAACTAAAAATAGTTGCCCATCGGTGCGACAAATGATGTTTTCCGGCTTGATATCTCGGTGAATGACGTTGTGAGAGTGGATGAATTCAACAACAGGTAGCAAACTATTGAGCAACTCTCGAATCTGTGTTTCCAGAAAAAATCCTTCTGCTTCCAGAGTTTGAGCCAAATTCTGCCCATCGATGAACTCTTGCACCAAATACTGCTGCCCATCTTGGATAAAGTAATCTAGCAGTTCGGGAATTTGGGGATGCTTGCCCAAGCTATCTAAACGCGCTGCTTCTTGCCCAAATAGCTCTGTCGCTTTTTGGATATTATTAGTGCCTTGGGCTTGAGGGAAAAACTGCTTGATAACGCAACGGGGTTTGGAAGGTTTGTCCTCATCTACAGCTAAAAAGGTTCTGCCAAATCCCCCTTGACCAATGAGTTGAAGAGCGCGGTAGTGTTCTTTAAGTAACAACTTGGAGCCGCAATTCTGGCAAAACTTTGACCCAACTGGGTTCTGCGGCTTCTGGCAATTAGGATTGAGGCAGTAGCTCATCGGCGATTAGCAACTGGAGGCTTTGTCTTTATTCTGCCGTCAAGTTGCTGGACGATTGCAGTTGCAGCGACGGAACGAGAGGTATGTTTAGTTTGTGGTTGAGGAATGATCACTGTGCTTAAAACTAAGTGTCAGCCTGCAACCAAGCCATTAAATCTGCTGCATTAGTAAAATCTAGTGCGGCTTCTCCTAAATTGTCTAATTGCTCTAGGGATAATTGACGGATACGGGTTTGGGTATCAGAGCTTAATGCTCCTAAACGACGCTCTAATTGACGCAAGATTAATCCAGCTTGTCCTTGCTGGATGCCTTGCTCGATGCCTTGCTGTATGCCTTGCTCGATGCCTTGCTGTATGCCTTGCTGTATGCCTTGCTCGATGCCTTTGAGAATTGCCCCTCGTTGGTCTTCAAGAAACATCTGCTGCCTATCCAAATTTTCCAATTCTTCAAGATTTAAGTTGGCAAAATTTGCAATTCTAAACGCTTTCTGAATTTCTGGTATTTCGCCCATTGTTTCTGGCACTGTCTCCAAACTGCTAGTTTGTTTCATAAAATAAATCCATTTATCGGTTAGTGTCTCTAGCTCGGTTAACTCTTTTTGAAAATTAGGTAACTCAACAAATACCAGTTCTAGTGGACGATCAGGGTAGACAAATGCATCCTGCATATCGGCGAAGGTAAAACGTGAAATTACCTTATTCCGATTTGGAAACATTTGGAAATCAGTAATAGTCAAGGCAATTACGGGGTTTAATCTTACGTAGCCTTCTCCAGATTTTAGTTGTGTAGAAAAGGTTTTTGCTGCATTGTAAACTACTCTTTTATCAAAAGCAGCTACGTTCAATACTTGCATCTCAATAATCACAATTTTGTTTCCAGTAATCTTAGCTTTTACATCCAAGAAGGTATCTTTCAAAATGGGAATATTAGGAGCAGAATATGGGTCAATAATTTCTAGGTCTTCAATAATCGCTTGTCCAGCATAGAGGAGAGCATTTAAGAAACTGATTAAAATATCTTTACTATCAGTAGAACCGAAAATTTTTTTGAAAGCGAAGTCTGTTTTGGGATTAATAAAACTCATAGTAGTTACTAAAAATCAAACATTCAATGATTAATAATTGCAGTTTTATCTTTAGGCTGCTTGTCGTTAGTTATTATAGCGATCGCACCTAATTTCAGAGAGGAACTTATTCTATTTTGTGCTCAAGCAGTCAGAAAAACAAAAAAGAGCGATCGCCTCCAGCAACAAGGCGATCGCTTTTACCACGTTTCAATTAAATTTAACTGCGTTTAGCATCCGCTTTTTTGGAGGCTTTTGCAGCTTTCTTAGCAGCTTTCTCAGCGGCGATCGCAGCTAATCGTACTTGTTCTTTTTCTTCGGCGATTTTGTCCAAATAGTAATGGTAATCTCCCAGATAAGTACGAAATTCTCCATCCCGGATTTCCACAATTTTGTTTGCAACCTGAGAAATAAAATAGCGATCGTGGGAGACAATAATCACCGTGCCGTCATAATTCTGAATCGCTTCTTCCAACATTTCTTTAGCTGGAATATCTAGATGATTTGTCGGCTCATCCAGTATTAGTAGATTAGCTGGACGCAAGAGCATCTTTGCCAAGGCAAGACGAGCTTTTTCACCGCCACTAAGAGCCTCAACTTTCTTGTATACAGTATCGCCACTGAACAAGAATCGTCCTAATAGAGTGCGGACTTCCTCGTTTTTCCAGTCTGGCACTTCATCATGAATGGTTTCCATGACTGTTCGGCTCAAATCTAAAGCTTCTGCCTGATTCTGCTCGAAGTAACCAGGAATGACGTTATGGTTGCCCACTTCAACGATGCCTTCAGTGGGTTGCTCCATACCCATAATTAAGTGGAGCAAGGTAGATTTACCTGCACCATTGGGACCAAGGAAAGCAATGCGATCGCCTCGTTCAATCAGTAAATCTGCTCCCAAGAATAGAATTTTTTCCCCATAGGTATGCACCAAATCTTTTATTGTTACCACCTCACGACCGCTGCGAGGTGCGGGGGGAAAGCGGAAGTGCAGAGTTCTTAAGCCACCCGTTGGCGCTTCAATCCGCTCGATTTTGTCCAATTGTTTCTCGCGGCTTTTGGCTTGGGTACTGCGGGTGGCACTTGCTCGGAAGCGTTCAACAAAGGCTTGTTGCTTGTCCAGTTCCTTTTGTTGACGTTCGTAGGCGCTCATTTGAGCTTCTTGCATCTCAGCTTTTTGTTGGAGATAAGCCGAGTAGTTACCTAAGTAAGTGCTAGATACGCCCCGTTCAGTTTCCACAATTTGGGTACAGAGGCGATCGAGGAACTCCCGGTCATGGGAGACAATTACCATCGGGTTTTTTAAGCCTTTAAGGTAAGTTTCTAACCATTCAATGGTTTCTAAATCCAGATGGTTTGTTGGCTCGTCCAGCAGCAATAAATCAGGTTTTTGCAATAGGATTTTACCTAAACTCATACGCATCTGCCAGCCACCACTGAAGGCACTGACAAGGCGATCGCCATCTTCTACCTCAAATCCCATCTCCGGCAAGATTTTCTCGATCTGTGCCTCCAACCCGTAACCATCTAAGGCTTCAAACAGACGCTGGAGTCGGTCTAGTTTATGGATCAGTCGGTCTAGTTGCTCTGGGTTAGCCGTTTCCATGTCTCGCGGCACTTGCGTCATCTCATGCTGCACCTGGTTAGCTTCCTTAAACACCGTCCAGAATTCTTCTCTAACGGTACGAGTTGGGTCTACTTCAAATTCTTGGGTCAGGTAAGCGATGTGCAGGCTAGTAGGACGAATGACTTCTCCCGTCGTGGGTTCGATCTCCCCAGCAATAATTTTGAGTTGGGTGGACTTACCTGCTCCATTCACCCCAACAAGACCAATGCGATCGCCAGGTTTTACTTCCCAATTGACATCTTTAAGAATTTCGCCTGTGGGGTAAATTTTACTAATATGTTCGAGTCGCAGCATGGCTGTGTTTCCAGGACAGATGAAGGGCAGGTGGAAGCGACAGACGAGCGTCGAGTCGCAGATGGCTTATTATCCGAATTAATCGTAACAAAATTTAATCCCAAAGTTGGTACGAGTAACCCTGTGATCGCACTTTGAAGCGGTTGAGAGGGACTTCTAGATCTCGAATTAGGGGCGATCGCCCCTTATGGGTTTATTGTAGGAAAAAAGTTCGATGCTAATCTGAGGAATGCTAACTTGAGCAGTGCTAATCTGTGTTGTGTTAACTCAAAAGATAATAGATTGAGTGGTGTTAACCTGTCTTATGCCAACATAAGTGGTGTCAACTTGAGGAGAACTTTGATCTGTAAAACTATTATGCCCAATGGAGAAATCTCTAATCGAGGTTGTCTGTAAGTCTCGGTGCTGAGTAAGTGGGAGAGGATTTTCATCCTTCGTTGTAAGCTATTGCTGATGAGGGTCTATGTTCATAATCTACCCTTGGGAGTTTCTGCCCGTTATTTTGAAATAAATTTCAGTAACAATAGACGATTAATCGCGGAACCAGAGGAATTTAGGCGATCGCTTTTTTAGAAGCAATAAATAAGTTTTATTCTTTCCAAACCAAATAAAAACTTTTATAAAGCCTCCAGAAATCAATATTTATCTTAGTAGTTCTTACAGGTAATAGCAACGGTCTATTCAAGCGAGCTGAGAGGTTATTAGAATTCCTTAGGAAGCTCCTTCTATGGTTCTTGTCACCTCGGTACACTATTGTTTCAGCATTTTTCTTGGTGAAAGGCTTTATTTTTAATGTGGACATAGTTAAGGTCACTAGTTATGAAAAGCAGAACTCTTCCTGAAGGTGAATTGCTAAGTGACTTTTTAGGATATTTAATGGTTGGCTTTTTCCTTATCTATTCTCCACTTTGGGGTGTGGCTTTTGCTGTGGCTTTTGCGTTGACTGGAGCTAGCGCTAGGGTCTTGATTAGGATTGTGCCAATGGCTTGGGTTGAGGTTTGGGCTGGGTTTATGCCTTTAGCCTGGATCGGGGCTTGGGTTTTGTTTGTAACTATGGCTGAATCTGGGTTGGGGGTTGTTGCTGGGGCATTTGCGGGAGTTGTGGCTTGGTTCGTATTCTGGGGTGTAGCTAGGCGTATCGCGTTTGCCTTTGCCGGGACTCGCTTAGGTTCT
>DATNQT010000545.1:0-4077 GCA_036703885.1 Candidatus Sericytochromatia bacterium | reverse complement strand
TCCTCCTACTGCCATGTAGGCGCAGGGGAATAGTAGTAATCCGGACCAGCCGATGAATACGAAGCGATCGCGCTTTAGCCAGTCGTCTACGGTGTCAAACCACCCCCGACTACTTGGCGCACGTCCTACAGCTATTGTCATGGTTTCAAATCCTCTTCCCTTACTTAATGATTTGCAAGGATTCTAATGTTGACGCTTTCGCCTTTTTTGACACTTCCACGGCTGCAAGCCATGAATTTATGAGAGTTGGTTAGCCTAACTAAACTTTAACCCTCATAAAGATGTGTCAATTGCCTTTCACCACAAGCTAGCTTGCTAGCCTGTGATTCCTTAATGTTTCTTAAAGTATCACACTTTTGACGCTGTTATCCCGATCCTCGCTAACGAGAGTAGGGCTTCCAGCGCCTATATATAATAATAATGAATACCAGAGATTTTACAAATTGACATATATTTCCTCAGAATTTCTTAAGTTGAGCTTTGAGCTGGTCAAAAATGTCATAGTAATGGCAGAGTAGGTTAGCTAAATCTTGAGATTCAGTGGGTAGGATCGTTTCATGACAGCATCGACAACCCAACGAGAGAACCGCGTAATTAACCAAAAGGTTTTAGGCTCTCGTCGGTTCAGTAACTACTGGTGGGCGACTATTGTCTCTGTGGGAGCTACAGGCTTCTTCTTGGCAGGGCTTTCTAGTTACACCAAAGTCAATCTCCTCCCCGTAGGTGATGCGACTCAACTGATATTTATCCCTCAGGGAGTGGCAATGGGGTTTTATGGCGTTGCTGGTTTGCTGTTGGCACTTTACTTGTGGCTGGTCGTCCTTTTGGATGTTGGAGGCGGTTACAACGAGTTCAACAAAGAGACAGGCATGGTGAAAATTTTTAGGTGGGGCTTTCCGGGTAAGAACCGTCGCATTGAATTCAGCTGTCGTACACAAGATGTTCAGTCAATTCGAGTAGACATAAAAGAAGGTTTGAACCCCCGCCGTGCCCTCTATCTACGGGTAAAAGACCGCCGAGACGTTCCTCTGACTCGCGTGGGACAACCGTTATCCCTCACGGAACTGGAAAATCAAGGAGCGGAGTTAGCTCGTTTCCTAGCAGTCCCTCTTGAAGGCTTGTAAATAATTTCAGTTGAGTGGGTGTATATCTGCTTAACATGATTCAGTAGCTAAGGCTACAACAACGGTGAATTAAAAATGCAGATAAAAATCCAGCGCTGGCTATCATTATTTTTGGTTGTTCTGGGTCTAGTTCTAGGCGGCTGTACTAGTCAACAAGGGGCTTCTGTAAACTCCACTAGCCCATCAACGGCAAAAACGACCTCTACTGCTGTGGGTCAGGTTAGCAGTCCTCAAGGAGCCAATGTACCTAAACTCGAAGGAAAAGCAACGGTGGTGCTGAAAGTTAAAGGCTCACCGATAACGATCGCAGTCGATGGAACCGACGCCCCCATTACTGCAGGGAACTTTGTAGACCTCGTCCAGCAGGGTGTCTACAACGGATTAGTATTTCATCGGGTGGTTCGGGAACCGCAACCCTTCGTGGTTCAGGGTGGCGATCCCCAAGGAAAAGACCCCAACTTCCCAGTAGAGCGTCTAGGAACGGGCAGTTTTGTCGATCCGGCGACATCTCAAGCGCGTTATATTCCCTTGGAGATTAAGCCTAAAGGTTCGCAAGCTCCTGTCTACAGCAAAACCCTCAAAACAGCAGGCGTTTCCGAACCACCTGCCTTGCGGCACACTCGCGGTGCTGTGGCAATGGCTCGCTCATCTATGCCAGACTCGGCTTCGTCGCAGTTTTATATCACTCTGGCAGATCTAGAGTTTTTAGATGGTGATTATGCCGTTTTTGGCTACGTCACCGAAGGTATGGATGTTGTGGACAAAATTCAGCAAGGCGATCGAATTGATTCTGCTGAAGTTACTGACGGTATCAAGAACCTCAAGAAATAGCGAACTGGCAGTGAGGGGCAGTAGGGAATCGGGAGTAGGGAGTAGGGAAATCCCCACGGTTGAAACCGGGGGATTAATTCAGAATGCCTTAATTGTTCGAGGTTTAAACGCCCGACTCCAAGCAGGTATTTTTTCTTTTCCCTATCTAAAGAAAGGAGCTTGCAGCCTGTCGGAGAGCGGACTTAAGATTTTCCTACTCCCCACTCCCTACTCCCCACTCCCCTTTTCTGGTCAGTGGAAGTAGTTGTTACTGGCATCGGTTTGGTTTCAGCTTTAGGGGGGCTGGAACCTAGCTGGCGCAGTTTGCTTGAGGGTGAGTCTGGCATTAAGCAGCATCAACCCTTTCCAGAGATCCCATCTCGACCACTGGCATTAGTTGGTGAAGCAACAACGTCTTTGGATACGCTCACCCAAAGGGTTGTGGCGGATGCAGTTCAAGATGCGGGTTTGACGTTGCCTATACCAGAGTGTGGTGTAGCAATCGGGTCAAGTCGTGGCTGTCAGGCGTCGTGGGAGCAGATGGCAAAGAGGCTGGGGGCTGGAGGACAAAGAGGACAACCGACTCCCTTGTTTTCCCACTCCCCACTCCCTACTCCCTACTTACCAGCCATAGACTTAGAGCAGTGGTTAGATACCCTTCCCCACCAAGCCGCGATCGCTACGGCTCATCAAATTGGCTCAAAAGGTCCAGTACTCGCCCCAATGGCGGCTTGCGCTACAGGAATTTGGGCGATCGCTCAAGGTTTTGAACTCATTCAGACCGGTCAATGTCAGCAAGTCATCGCTGGGGCTGTGGAAGCACCCATCACCCCACTAACGTTAGCTGGATTCGCTAAAATGGGGGCTTTGGCTCATAGGGGTTCCTATCCTTTTGACCGATATCGGGAAGGGTTGGTTTTAGGAGAAGGCGCAGCAGTGCTGGTGTTGGAGTCAGCTAATTTAGCAAGAGAACGGTCAGCACCAATTTATGGTCAACTACTGGGATTTGGTTTGACCTGTGATGCCTATCATGTAAGTGCACCTGAGCCAGCTAGTAAAAGTGCGCTTGTTGCTGTTCGGCAGTGCCTAGAACGTAGTCACCTCTCCCTAAGTGATATTAACTACATTCACGCTCACGGGACTGGTACTCAACTGAACGACCAGAACGAAGCTCAGTTGATTCAGTGCTTGTTTGGTCAAGATGTTCCGGTTAGTTCCACTAAAGGAGCCACAGGTCATACATTAGGGGCATCTGGGGCATTAGGAGCGGCTTTCTGTCTGATGGCGTTGAAGCATCAGATATTGCCTCCTTGTGTGGGGTTGGAGAAGCCCGAATTTGGTTTGGATTTAGTAATGGCGTCCCGTCAGGGTGAGATTGGGAGGGTACTTTGTTTCAGTTTTGGGTTTGGAGGTCAGAATGCAGTTATGGCTTTAGGAAAAAATAAAGATGTCAAGATAAAATCAAGCCACGTCAGAGACAAATGATGCAGGTTGCTCTCTTATGGATCTGGAATCACATAAATTTATTTCCTTTTTTGAGCCAGAGCAAGCAGCAGAACTGTGCCAAATAGCTATTATTGAGCAGGTTCCTAGTCAAAAAGTCATTTTTGATGAAGGCGATTACTCAGATTGCTTATACCTGGTTTTGGCAGGTCAAGTAGAGTTTAGAAAACTTATAGGTCCAAATCAGTATCAAACCCTAACCACAGCTTTGCCGAACAGTTTTTTTGGTGAACTTGGGGTTTTGGATGGGAAACCTCGTAGCGCTCAGGCAATTGTCTGTGAAGAGGCAACCTTAGCGAAGATTCCCGCTTCCAGCCTGATGGAAATCCTGGATAGAACAAGAGGTACTAAAGTAATTAATTTGTTTAGTTACATGATTCAACGCCTAAGGGAGTCCACTGACGAGTATGTGAAACAGGTAGTCTACAAAGAGAAAATGGTTTTGGTTGGGGAAATGCTCAACACTATTATTCATGATTTTAAAAGTCCTTTGAGCGGGATTAATTTAGCAAGTGGCATGATCAAGGAACAGCACCCTGATGAAGAAACAGCTGAGTGGTGCGATTTGATTCAAGCCCAAGCTCAACGGATGTCAGCGATGGCAGAAGAATTCCTAGAATTTGTGAGGGGCAATGCTGTA
>DATNQT010000544.1:0-14738 GCA_036703885.1 Candidatus Sericytochromatia bacterium | reverse complement strand
TGCCAAAGAGCCGTTACCGAAGGAAATTGTGGTAGCGCCCTTTGTGTTACACGTTGGCAGTTGCATTCCTCGCAAGCGAATTGATGTCCTCTTAAACGTGTTTGCGGCTTTGCAAATTAAACATCCGAACTTGCAGCTTGTGAAGGTAGGCGGAGACTGGACACAAAATCAGCAAGAACAAATCGCTCGGCTTAGTATCGGTAGTTCCATCATCCATCTGCAAGGATTGGAGCGAATGACATTAGCCGCTCTATACCGACGGGCATCAGTAGTATTGTTAACAAGCGTTGCAGAAGGCTTTGGTTTGCCAGTGATTGAAGCCTTAGCCTGCGGGGCAATTGTTGCTGTCAGTGATATTCCAGTTTTCCGTGAGGTAGGGGGAGCAGCAGTAGTCTACTGCCCGGTAGCGGATATTTCAGCTTGGGTTAAGACGGTTGAACAACTGTTAGAAAATCCAACCACTGCTCCTGAATATAGCTTGCGTCTGGCTCAGGCTCAGAAATATTCCTGGTCTACCCATGCTCAAATAGTTGCCAATGCTTATTTGCAACTACTGAATTAAGCAAAACATTTATCGAAGATTTGGGTTGAAAACCCCATGCTTCTAGGACGGCTTTTCCTCTTCAATTAACTTGTCGATGTACGCTCTTAACTTTTCTTGCCAGTGAGGAAGATTCCTTAGCTTGTCCCTCACTCCAGGCTTAACTTTTAAGCAAACTGGGGTTGGGTCTAACGGCTCATCACTCGTAAATCCCAGCTTGTGGTTTTTTTGAAATGGCATTACTATCAGCACAAATATTGGTATACTAATAGAATACGCGAACAGTAGACATGAAAGCTAGGTATCAATACAGATTCTATCCAACAGACCAACAGCGACAGAGCTTGGCTCAGTTGTTTGGTTGTATTCGGGTAGTCTGGAATGATGCCCTAACTTTAAGCAAAGCTTTTCAGTTCCCTGGCTATAATAGTTTGGCTAAATCTCTCACTTTGTCCAAAAAGACGGAGGAGAGAAAGTGGCTGTCTGATGTTTCGTCAGTGCCATTACAGCAATCTCTTAAACAGTTAGAGGTAGCCTACAAAAACTACTTTGACTCCCGTAAAGGGAAGAGAAAAGGTAAAAAAGTGGGTCAACCTCGCTTCAAGAAAAAGACAAACAGCCAATCTGCAACATTTACGAAAGCCGCTTTCTCGCTCCAGTGTGGGGAAGTGTATCTTGCTAAAATTGGTAATCTCAAACCAATTTGGTCTAGGGCATTGCCGTCCGAACCCAGTTCAGTAACAGTAATCAAGGATTGTGCTAACCGTTACTTTTTAAGCTTTGTTGTAGAGGTTGAGCCTAAATCAATTGACGCTAATAACCAAAGCATCGGTATCGATTTAGGCATTAAAACATTTGCTGTAATGAGTAATGGTGAAAAAGCGGAAAGTCCTCACTACTCAAGAGTTGATCGTAAGATTCGTAAACTACAACGTCAACTAGCTCGTCAGCAAAAAAACTCAAAACGGCGAAACCGAACCCGGATTCAAATAGCGAAACGACACAACCAGATTAGTGATACTCGTAAAGACTTCTTGCACAAACTGTCAACTCAAGTGGTGAGTGAGAACCAAGCTATCATTTTAGAAGATTTGAATGTGTCGGGTCTGGTCAACAATCGCAATCTTGCTAGAGCAATCAGCTTGCAAGGTTGGCGGGAATTCAGGACTTTGATTGAGGCTAAGTCTCTTGAGTTTGGCAGAGATTTCCGGGTAATTAGCAGATGGGAACCCACCAGTCAGAAGTGTTCTAATTGCGGGTTCAAGTGGGGCAAAATCGATCTATCTGTTCGCTCGATAGTCTGCTTAGGTTGTGGTATTGAACACGACAGAGATGAAAATGCCTCGAAAAATATAGAAATGGTCGGCATGGGGCATCAGCACGACCTTAAATGTACGCAGAGGGATTGTAAGACTACGAAAGGTAGCAGAACTCAATGAAGCGTAAAGCATCACTGTGGCTTCAGCCCGGTGAGTATGTCAAGATTATTGTCTTTGTGAATCCAGTAGGAGCGATTGGCGGTGCTGAGAGAGTGTTGTTAACTCTCTTCGCAGCCCTGCGAAATACGCAACCAAATATTCAACTTCACCTAATTGTTGGCACCGATGGACTTTTAGTCGCAAGTGCTCAAGAACTTGGAGTGCGAGTGAGGATATTAAAGCTTCCAGACCAAGTGCTTCAACTGGGTGATAGTGCGTTGAAAGGGAACAATCAACTCAGGGCAGGGTTAATGTTGCTTGTACGAATAGCAATAGCACTACCAGCTTTCATGCAATATGTTGTGAAATTTCAGAAAACAATTGGCGAGATAAACCCAGACTTAATTCATACCAACGGAATAAAATCGCATCTCCTGACCAGACTGCCTGGCTCAAAACGAGTACCTGTTGTCTGGCATATCCATGACTTCTACAGCTCACGACCCTTAATGGCACGAGTATTAAGATGGGCAAGCGATCGCGCAACTGGAGGCATTGCGATTTCCGAGGCTGTCGCTCAGGATGCCATAGTAACATTACCTGGCTTACCAATTGAGGTAATTTACAATGCACTAGATGTCAATCACTTCTCGCCAGGATTTTCCAACTTAAACAGACTGGACAGCCCGTTTAACAAGCTAACTTCACCTGTCGGTATCATCCGAGTTGGACTTGTCGCGACCTTCGCCCGTTGGAAGGGACACGATATCTTCTTGAAGGCAGCGGATCAAGTCATTCGCGATCGACCTGAGTTAAATGTTCATTTTTACATTGTCGGTGGTGCGATTTATCAAACTCAGGGATCTCAATTTTCCGAATCGGAATTAAGGGAACTAGCCGCCGTTTTACAGATTGAAGACAACGTTGATTTTATCGGTTTTCAGCAGAACATAGTAGACGTGTACCGTTGGTTAGACATTGTCGTTCATGCCAGTACCCAGCCAGAGCCTTTTGGTCTTGCAATTATTGAAGCAATGGCTTGTGGCAAGCCTGTAATTGTCTCCCAAGCTGGTGGTGCTGCCGAGTTATTTACTCATAACTATGATGCAGTAAGCTTTCAACCTAACAGCCCTACCGCCTTAGCCTCAAGAATTCAGCATCTCATTGACAACCCTTGTCTATGCAAGCGTCTATCAGAAAATGCTAGAAACACAGTCCTCAAACGCTTTAGTCATGACCGTTTAGGTGAGCAAATTCTTACAGTCTACAAGAAATTTAATGCTCTAGATTAGACGGGTTTGCTTTGATGGTGGGAGTTTTATTTGCCCGTACACTTAATACTATTTCGTAGTTCGTAGCTTTTTTCTGATTGCTGCTTACCACTGACATTACCTGCGTAGGGACAAGCTAAATGACCGCCAGCTCGAACAATGAAATCATTGAAGTCCCGGTCTTCTTCTCGTGGTCTGACTAACACCGAGCCAGTATCATCCCAGAGGATAACTGTACCAGCATTACCTAAAGCAGATATGCCACCTTGGAATTTGACTTGTTGGTTGCCGCCAGGGTTTTGTGCGTTTGTGGAGTAGAGAATACCAGCCGGTCTACCATTGTAGGTAGATTCCAAGTAAAAGGCATACCGCGTATTCGCCTTGAATGCAAACTCAGGTAATGGCTGAGGGACAGTGTTACCAGGAGTTCCAGGAAAATCCGGCTTAGAGGATGAGCGGCTATAGTCAGTTGGCGTATTGACATCCTGTGGGTTGTCAGAGGGCTTCACTTCAGTAATCAGTGGTGTCTTCTCACCTGTATCTAAATTGATCACACCAAAGGTTGACTGGTAGGCTCCCTCAGATTTGACGAATTGGAATTCGACAACGGTATCGACATCGAATCGAATGCCACTATTATCAAACTGCTCTGCGGCTTGAGCTGGTTTTGAAAAGGTGCCCAAAAAGCCTGCTGCGTGAAATGAAGCGATCGCCGTCAGCTGAATCACTCCGGTTAAAATTTGTAACCCTGTACAATTGCCCCTGCGTTTTCTTGGCATCATAGCTCTCTCAGACTCGCTGCATCTAAATTAATCGCTGAGTTAGAAATCCTACCAGATTCGATTACTACTCCCTCTTCGCTGTTCGACCCGAAAACGGTTTACCTCACTTAGGAAAACCTTAGTTTCCTCCACCAAACTATTCAGGTTCTGACAATCTGGGCTGATACAAACCTCGTTTGGGTTAGCCGGACCTCGGGCAAATCGGCGTGGACCCGTTGGTGCAGCAGCATTAAGGCAGCGCTCGGAGACAGAGGTTAGTTCTCGGTCAAGCCGTCTGGCATTATTAATAATCTCTGGACTGAATTGACTACCGTTCTGAAATATCGGTGCGGTATTGTTCCAGATGTTGCCTCCGGTGATATCTGACTGGTTAGGCGGTATAGCCTTGGCGGGAAGTGTAATCAACCCACTGCCAACTAGTGATGTACCAATAACCCAACTCATCCATGTCCATTTATGCATGACTTTCACTACCCTACTTATTACTTAAAACCTGAAGGCAAAACCAGTACTTAGGACAAACCGAGGTTCATCTCCTGCACCAACCAGGTCGCGTACTGCAGGCGTAATCACCAACGGGAAGTTTTTAAAGGGTGCGATCGAAAGCCCTACACCCAGGTCTTGTCCACTCCACTCAGCAATTAAACTTACGGGTTGAGCCACGCGGAGAGCAACATTCCCAAAAACACTGACGTTGTTGTCACCCCTAGCTACTGAATTCTCAGTCTCGAATTGTCCATTCCCGATACCAGCAGTAAGCGCGACTCGACTAAATGGCAAGTTGATGTCATCTCGCGTGCGGAAAATTTTGCTAGCCACGCCATAGAAGGACTGTTCAAAATCATTGCGATCGCCGACATTTAAAAAGCCATTCCAGCCCACGGCAACAGCCAAATCATCACGCACTAGGCGATGCACCTTAACATTAAATCCACCACTGCCAAAGTTCCGGCTGTTACCGAAACTAGCCGCTGCATAAGACAGCTCAACTCCCACCGCTTTACGTGCATCACCTAAACCGATACCAACACCTATACCCCCATCATCCAGATCACTAACGTCTCGTGTCCGTGATTGATAAGTAGCACTAATGAAGGCGGTATTGTTATCAGCCCCGAACCCGGTCGGAATAACAATGCTCAGAGCAGGTGAAGATTGAAATTCACTCTTAGTCTGCGTTTCTTCTAAAGTACGCAACTCATTCTGCAACCTTTCAACTTCTGGACGGGATTGTGCTGGTGTAGCTTGTGCTACAACGTCCTCACTTTGCTGAGGATTAGTAGTTTCTTTGGGGGTAGAAGTATCGCGGTTCGCAAGAAATATTGCCTTCTGATTAAGGGGCGGGACTCCCGGTAAATCTCGATCGCTATTCCTCTGTAGATCTACCAGCGAGGGGGCTTGAGCTACTTGAATGGTTTGTTGTGGAGCCACAGGAGGTAAAGACGTTGCCTGCAACATTTCTACTTCTGCTGATGAGGCACTCGTCGTCCAATCTGTCGTTTCTGGAGCCTTCAACGTTACTGGTGAGGACGGAGGAAGATCGGTGTTCAATGGCTCTGTGAGGGAATCGTTAACGCCAGGAGCTTCAGTTTCTGTTTCTGGGCGGGATTGTGATAGTGTCTCTTGCTCTACAACTTCGCGGGTAGGAGTGTCTGAGAACATCGCACCTCGATCCAATGTCGGAACTCCCTGTAAATCCCCTGTACTGTAGCTGTTTTTAGCTGCTATTCCCGTCGCTAAAGCCTGCTGGGGTGGTGCTGACTGCTCCATCGGCGTTGAGCCATCTTTTTGAGCTAATGTCTGTGAGGATGTTTCCTCGGCTTCTAAAACTGCACTGCTGGTACTGCCTGCTTCGGGGGCAGTACTCACTACAGTTAGTCCAACAATTTTTTGTTTTCGATCGGGATGGTCGAGCTGAACGCCTGGAAATGTTGAATTTCTAGAATCTTCTGGCGCAATTTCTTGTATCACCAAAGCTTCCGGCAAGGCAATTGGACTAGGTAAACGTTCCGCCGTCGCCTCTTTTGTTACCGATTGTTCAGTCGGCTTGGGAATAACAAGAGTGTCCGTCGCTTTTGGCTTTGTTGGCACAGATGTAGCGGTATTATTTGCCTCAACGAAATTATTGAGAGATAATTCGTTTGTGGAGATATTGTTGGAGCTAGAAATGATGTTAGGCTTTTGGCTTAACTTTTGGACGGCGAGGACAGCCATCAAAATATAAATTGCGAATCTTAACCTGAGGATGCCCATACCGATAGCCTTATCGCTTTGAGGAATAGTAATTATACGAGTTAAAATTGTATTTCTTTATACCGTTACCTACTAGCCCCAAGACAGAGCTACGAGAAGTTGTTAGTCCATTTAAAGCCTGTCTAAATACAGTACGGTCTGTTTTATCTAAACGCACAACTAGAATAATTCCAGCTGTATGAGGAGCAAGAAGACTGCTATCGGCAAGCCCCAATAAGGGTGGCGTATCATAGATTACCAAATCAAACTCTTGCCGCAGTTGCTCCATAATGTTCCGCATCTTTTGAGAGGAGAGGAGCTTGGTTGGATCGGGCGGATTTGGACCAGAAGTTAATACGAAGAGGTTATCTGATAAGTGCGATCGCTGGATAGCTTCTATAGGGGGCAAGTTTGTAGAAATCACATTGCTTAATCCCTGCCGATTCGGTAGACCGAGCCGAGTATGAATCTGAGGCAGACGCAAATCTGCATCCACCAGTAATACCCGTTGCCCCATTGCTGCCGCTGCCTGCGCTAGGTATACAGCTACTGTGGACTTGCCCTCGGTATTTACGGCTGAACTAATTACTAGTGAGTTAATCGGCGCATCAGAACTGAGAAAGCTGATGTTTGTATGGAGAGAGCGAAATGCCTCTAAAAATGGAAAAGCACTCCCATAGCCTTCTTTACTAAGATTACGGGACAATAACGTTACGTCATTTTTGCTCACAACTACCTCTGCTACCAGAGACGTTGTTTTAAGTTTTTTATGGAAAGGGATCGCCCCTAACAGGGGCAGTTTAGTAGAGTCTCTGAGTTCCTCAGGAGAATGGAATCGGTTATCTAACCTTTCTGCCAAAAATGCCGCTCCAATCCCGGCGAGTATTCCACCGAGTACACCCAGGATGAGATTGCGCTGTACATTAGGAGAAATCGGTACTTGAGGTAGTTCAGGAGCAGCAATCAACTGCCAGGGAATTTCTTTCTGAGCCATCTCAATTTCTAAGGATTCGCGTTTTTCCAAAAATCGGTTCAAACTATCAGTAGCAACCTTTAATTCCCGCTGCAAATCGGTGTATTGACGATCTAAAGCTGGCAATTGTTTAAGTTGTTCATTTAATGTATTTTCTGCTTGTGCGATCGCCGCAGATCGCACCTGCAAAACCGTAAATTGGTTGGCAACCTCCGCCTGCTTATCGTTCAAAACTCGTCCAGCTTCCTGACGTAACAGCGGCAGTAAATTGTCTCGCTTCTCCCGTAATGTCTGAATATGGGGGTTATCTTCTCTAAAGCGAGCTAATTCTGTCGCAATCTGACTTTCTACATCTCGCAACTGACCTAGTAACTTTTGGTAAATCGGTGCATCATTTAGCACCGATGCCTCGCCCGAATCACCCTGCAAAACTTGATAGAAAGCCTTGGTTTCAACTAGCTGTTTTTGAGTGTCTAGGCGCTGTTGCCTAATCGCACTGATTTGTGTTGATAACTGTTCGGCTGTATTCTCTGGATTAATAAAGTTAAACTGCTGCCGAAGTTGTTGTAGTTCTCTTTGGAGGCTATTAACTCGCTGCTGTAATTGGGGCAGCTGATCTTCAACAAACTGATTGCCTTGACGAAGGTTGGTTTGCCGCTCTTGCAGAGAATACTTTAAATAGCCTTTAGACAACTGGTTTAAGATAAACTGAATTTTTTGCGGGTTGGCATCTCGGTAATAAACTTCTAGGATTTTGGTATCTTTGAATCGAACAAGCCTCAGGTTCCTAATCAATGAACCATAGTTAATATCTGGATAGCGAGTTTGCAGTTGTGTAATAATTGGAGCCATCAATTTAGGACTCTGTAAGACCTGAATCTGCGTCTCGTAATCCAAAGTTGATTGTTTCGGGTTAATATTGCTATCTTTGGGTTGAGACAGCTGCGCCATATTACTTTCAGCTGTTACCGATTCAACCAAAAGCCGGAACTTCCCTTCATACTGCGGAGCTTGACTAAAAGTTGAGAACCAAACTCCAGCGATAGTAATAACCACTACACTTTCAATCACAACAGCTCGACGGCGCACTACCGTCAAGAGTTGGCGTAGATTCAATTCCCCAGAGTGATTATCCTGAAACGGAGCTGCATAAGTCGGCACAATCGGTCGTAAGTATGTGCCATTCGTTTCAGGTAATAAAGGCTTATGTTGTTTTTGATCTTGTGTCATTCAGACCAGACTTTTTAGCAAGCTTTTACCGAAGAGAACTCCCTAGATAACATTAGCGCTATTTATAGCGTCTATTTCATCGAAATTTCCTGGGGAGTTTACAGAAGTTTATATTTGCTGACTAATGACTTATGTAAAAGTACTGATAGAAAGTCTAGACCGTCTGATTTTTTATGGCAAGTTCTGAAACCTGCCTAATATCAAGGATTCTGGATGGAATGACAAGCTGTCAACCCTCAGCGTCAAAAGCTACTGAATGCGATCGCAACTCAAGATTGAGTGTTAACTTAGTTCACCGAGTCCAGGCATCTCGCCATCGGCATATACGGAGATGCTTATGTCGCTCCAAGCTGGATTAGAAGCCTTCAAACAAGGGCGTCACCGAGATGGCATTCAAATCCTCACTCAGCCATGCCGATTGGCTTTTTTGTTGGTATGGTCGTTGGGATTGCGATCGCAGGAACCATCCCAACTGCCCCTTTCGCTTGCACCCTCCTTGGTTTGGGAGTGGGAACCATAATCCGCACTTTTGTGATATTCCCCAACTTCCAGCAAGCACCAGAATCTGACGTATTAAAGTTAATGTCTGACCCCTATGCCAGTCCCTTGCGCGGTCAACCCGTGCAACTTCAAGGTGAGTTGATTGGTCGAGGTGATGCGGGACTCGCCCTTCTCTGAGCCACGAGGCTGAACAAGTCAATAATTCGTAAACAAAATACCCTTCATTATGATGGGTTATTTTTTATGAAAATCACAAGCCTAAGCCTAGTTTAAAAACCTTTCTAAAGTATCATTAAACATCTTCCAATTTTTTTCGCCAATCCAAAGAAAAAGTGTACTTTCCGTTGCGAAGTGAAGCACTAAGGATTGCATTTCTTCTAAAGAAACTTCTCCATATAACATTAATACTAAGAGAGCATCTAGTTTACTGGCTAGGTTTTGAGCTTCAGGTAAAATCAAGAGCGATTTACTACACTCAATAGGAAAGAGTAAGTGAAGCGGCTTATCGTCCCCCATATCGATCAACATTGGCTTTTCCACAGCGCAACTTCCATCAGCAGCTTCATACCAAGGACGTTTCTTTTTTAGGGAAGGCGTATTTAAGAATGTAGATGCGTTCATTAAATAACTCGGTAGATGTACTAGCGATCGCAACGTGCATTGATGCACTGACAAGGCTTATTTTGAGGTTCACATGAAAGCACAAACAGACTACGATGCCTATTAATAAAGGCACACCTCAACTCTTTCGGCAAAATATGTCATATACAAGCTTTGAGTTAATGTAGCAATGGTTACTCTTTAAGATAAATTTATTGAAGTTAACTTAAGCTATATTGCTAATTTTATTTAGCAATATAGCTTAAAATTATAGATAGCAAGGGAAGCTAATTGTATTAAGAATTGTTGATAGCGATTCTCAGGTGAATGGAATACACGTCCTTTCTGGAGCCAGGAGATAGAGGGTTGTACTCAGCTCATTTGAGAACCGCTATAGATAGCGATAAAGTTAATGGAGTACACGGAATTTTCGTCATCCAAGAATTCGCTACTTTTCCACAAAGGTTATATTCAGTAGATCTTCTTTGAAAACAACCCGGCTGTTACGCTGCTCGATGAGGTCGCTCAATTTCACCTCGACAGAATCACGAATTAATACGCGATCATTCTCATTTCTAGAACCTTGAGAAATCGAAATTAACCAATCCTGGAGATTACCACGAAACCCTCCGTCTACAGCCTTTAAGTAATCGATGGAACGCCGAAATAGCTTGGGAAGAATCACCTGTCCATCGGGGGCAACAATCGAGTTTTTGTCCACTAGCACAAACTCTTCTGTTGTATCTTTTGCCCAGACGCCACGATTAGCTTTCCGAGCCGCCAAAGCTGCTTCTCGTAAAGTCTTTCGATGAGTAGAGGGCGTAGAAGTATAAACCGTATAATAGGCTAGACCTTGAGTAAGCAGCTTGAAATTGAGTGTTTTTTTGAGCAAAACTGTATTTACTCTAGCCCAGTCCTGATCTTCCAATTGCTTGGCATCCTCTTCCAGCAACACATAGGAGATGGGACGACCGTTGGCATCAGCAGCCTGCGAAAGAATAACACCAGACACGGCATCTGGCTCGGAGTTTTGCACCCGGTTTCCTTTGTACTGGATGTTCTCAAACCCCATCCAATCCAAAAGCCGATCGCGGGATTCTGCTCCTAGGGGCTGTGCAGCACCTCCATAGTGAAGCTCTGTTGCGTCAATACCCTCAAAACGCAGTTGTACGCTTTCGTCACGAGAGGGTTTAATTCGATAGTTGCGGTGGAGGTGTTCGTAGAGATTGGGATTATCAGCAATGAACCGCACTGAGTCTCCATCGGGTTCCTTGCCGACAATAACGAACTTACCTTTAATGACAAGATAGAACGGTGATGCCATAGCGACTTATCCTTTTGGTAAAGACTCCTTACATCAACAAGCGCTGCTTAACTTAAGGCATGGGTTTATAGGATGCCTCAATACTATAGGTCATAGTATGAAAGCCTTTTCTATGACGGCTTGTAAAGCAGAAAGATTGAAGCTCGGATAGCTCAGGATTCAGGAGTGAAAAAGCGATTTCCGGATAAATAGAAAGGCAACCCAAGCAATGATTTACAGACCCTGAAATTTCCGGAATTACTTTTAGGCGTATTGAAGTACACTGACATGACTTCGAGAGGTAAGACATACCAAGCAAGCCACCCAGCGCTTGCCTCAATAAACATTAGTACCCGTAGTCAGACTATGCCTACGTGATTACAAAATTTGAGCTGCCAGATGGGGATGGTGCTTAATACTTTGACTTAACCAAGTTAAGGAAGTTTATTTTGCCGAATCACTAACGAATGGAGAACTAAATAAAATGCCTTTGAAAAGTTATGGTGTTCTGAAGGGTCGGGTTGTGGCTCGTAAGGTGGAACAAAATGATAGTTCCCCACACTTTCAAGTCCATGTGAAAGCAGCTCAAAAGGATTATCGCATTGCGATCAACGTCAAGTCGGTTCAGGCACCGTTCGATCTGCTTTACTACGTGGATGATAATTTTAAGCACCCAATTAGCGATCGCCTCACTAAATTGAAGGATGGTTTCAACGAGATTAAGGCATCAGAGCGGAAAGCTGGGGGGATAGCACTAGACTACATCCGAGCGAATCTTTTTGATGTCAAAAACATGAAGCCCCTACCGTACAACAAGCCTGGGGCGGATAACGACCTGAACGACCTGATCGATCTATACATTCAGAGGGCGATCGCTAGTAAGGACGCAAACATTTACGCCTTTGGAGAAAGTTGGGGTCCGGAAGATAAACCTGATAAAATTTTCGGCTTCCTCCCTGGCAATGGTATTCATGACATTCACATGAATCAGGGTAGTTCCGGTCGGTTTAAAAAGGATAACGGAGTTTTCCAGGATGGTGGGCTAATTATCCACTTCCCATCCCGGAATCAGTGGGTCGCGGCGTTTTTTGCCTTCCAGTCGCAATCGTTCCACACTGACGATATCGGTGGGAATCCGCTACCGGATGTTTCAGGTCAACCAATACCAGATGTAACGGGTACTCCACCGGAGAAGGTTCCTCTACCAGATGGTAAGGTTCGGATTGTCGCCGCCCTAGTGAATCCCTTTGGCGAAGACCCAGGCAAGGAGTCAGTTACCTTAATCAATACTATGCCTGATACAGTAGACCTAAATGGTTGGGCACTAGCCGATAGCTTGAAGCGCAAGTCTCCCATCAAGGACATCAGCCTTGCACCTGGTGCATTTGTGACGGTGCCTTTGATTGGAAAAGACATCCAGCTTGGCAATGATGGCGGTATCATCACCCTTCTCGATCAAGAAGGCACCAAGATTCATGGCGTCTCCTACACCAAGGATGATGCTAAAAAGCAGGGCTGGACGCTCGTATTTTAATTGAACGCAGAACCCAAGTTGTAGAGACGTTCCGCCGGAACGTCTCTACTATAGTCAAGCCAAAACATCCAATACGGTAGTTATTCTGACTAAACTTTAGGCGATCGCGTCAGCTTGGCAGCCGTTCGGAGAATCTGCCCCGCCAGAATTGCGGCACCGAAACCATTATCGATATTGACTACTCCCACTCCAGCAGCACAAGAGTTGAGCATTGTCAATAGAGGAGCGATTCCTCCGAAACTTGCACCATAGCCAATACTAGTAGGAACAGCAATCACCGGACAATCTGCTAAACCCGCAACAACGCTAGGTAGTGCCCCTTCCATGCCTGCAATGACAATCAGGACATTTGCCTCAGCAATTACCTGACGATGACTCAGCAAGCGGTGAATACCTGCAACTCCAACATCCCAGAGACGTTGCACCTGGAAACCACACAATTCGGCAGTAATGGCGGCTTCTTCGGCAACTGGTAAGTCAGAAGTCCCAGCAGAAATTAGACCAATAGTTCCTGGATATTTAGGTTTAAGTGTCTCAGGAGTAAGGGCACAGATTCTGGCAGTTGGATAGTATTGAATGCCTGGAACTTGTTCTTGTAGTTTGGCAAAAACATCTGGCTCAATCCTTGTTGCCATGATGGGTACAGCATCGGGCGCTGTTGCATTACGAATACGCATTGCCTCCATAATTTGAGCAATTTGGTCAGGTGTCTTTCCCAGCCCCCAAATCACTTCTGGAAAACCAGTTCTCAAGGTACGATGATGGTCAATTTTGGCAAAATCACCGACTGGCTCAAAAGCAAAATTCTTCAGTTTGTCCAGAGCAACAGTCGGGCTAACTTCACCAGCGGCAACGGATTCTAATAAGGAATGTAAGGCTTCAGGTTGGGTCATTGTTTAAAAATTATCTAGCCTGGTTATTTTAAATTAATGAATGTTCTCAGAACACCGAGTTTAGAACAGCAGGAAGTCATAATTGTCCTGTACGAACTCATAAAATTGACTGAGAATTCAGCCAACCCAGAAAGCTTTGGGTTGCACTGAAATATCGCACACCAGCATTATTCAAAACCTGTCGAACTTCTATTGTGTCGAACTCTTTGACATTGCCACTTAGGAACACCTTAACTTCGGTAGGATATAAATGAGCATCCTTCAGGATGCTGTACAGAATCAAATTGTCTGTAGGCTCTTTTTCGATAAAAGCTGTATTTAAGCTTTGTTGAATTGTGTCAACAGTTAATGCAATCATCTCAGCATTAACTGAAATCTGCTCAAGAGCTTGAAACAGACGTTCTTGAACATCATTAACTAGTGCCTTGTTTTCATCTAAGGATTGTTCTAAATAGGAAAGAAGAGACTTAGCGTGAGCTGAAGTAGTATCTCGCTGTAATTGGCTGATTTGAAGATTCAGATCGTTCTCAAAGCGATTACGGCGCTTGAGTTCATCCTCTAATGCGGAGAGGGCTTCCATGCAGCAAATGCTTGGAAGTGCTATGTGGACCGATGACGGCGGTACTGAGAGCAAGTTATGGGCTTGGATGTCACGTCCTGTGGCAATACTCATTAAGAAGTTTGTTTCAATATAAAGTCTCACCACTAAGCGCTATTTCCGAGTAAGTTGTTCCACCTGCAAGCTTTTGTAGCAAACCAATTTCCGCTAATTGCTCTGAAGCTGGTGGTGTTTCTGACTTCCAGTGATAAGCTAAATCTCTAAGCCATGATTCAACTAGCCTCTCTAGATAAGGGTAAAATATCCTTTTTTTTCCATATTCGGGTTCGTAATGGCTAAGGACAGTAGCAGTTTGAATAGAGCTAACAGGTTCAGAGCAATCAGAAGTATTACCTCGAAAGATCTCAATTTTTTCAAGGTCAACTAGCATGGCGAAGGGAATCTCCATATTCGCTGCTTGTAGATACAACTGAACTTGCTTAATAAACGAATCTCTGTGTTGTCTCTTTTCAAAGTGTCTGGCTTTAACCTCAACTAAGAGAATGATTTTTCCGGTACTGTCTTGGGCGATGATATCAAATGGAACTTCAGCATTTAGTTTTTGGATTTCCGTGAGCATAATTTTTACAGTGAGTTGAAAGCTTTTGCCTCATCAAGTTTCCATACCTTAATCTTATACAAAGTAGATATCGAGGCTGCTAGTCGCTGACTTTCAACTCGTAGATGTTCCAAACCGCACCGCCGAGGGCAGAGTATTTGGTATTTTGGATGCGATCGCGTATTGCTGTCATCGATAGCCCATTCACTAAATAAATTTGCGGCAAATACTCTTGGGTAAGGCGTTGTGTCTCGGCATAAATTGCTTTGCGCTTGGCTTCGTCTAATTCTTTCGCCCCTTCAA
>DATNQT010000543.1:0-3708 GCA_036703885.1 Candidatus Sericytochromatia bacterium | reverse complement strand
TGCACAGGCATCCTCACTCAACGGTTCGTACACTCGCCCAGCAGGACTTTGGAAGTAGCGCTCGTCTGTTGTGGGATGGAGGATTTGCAGCGCCTTGTTGATGTTGGCAATACCAGAGGCTTCGTTACCATCTGCATTGGTGACAATAAACGACGTGTCGTGCAGTCCTACCGCCCCGACAACAGCACCCATCGCCGTGGTTGCCACTTTTTTCTCACCCCCAACGGTGAATTCCTCTAGAGGCAGTTTACCGAGTTCTGGAAGCGATCGCACTTTTTCGGTCACCGCAACCCGACTCGCAGAACCACCCCCTGCACGTTCAAAATTAGTCCGTACAATTTCCCAAGCCTCCGGAGTTAGCGCACGGGTTTTCAGCGCCCCTACAATATCCTCACTTTCTAAGGTGTGATGGGCATAGAGGTTGTGAGATTTTGCCCCTCGGTCGTGGACGCCTGCCCCTTTAAGCTGTTTGATAATCAGTACGGTTAGGTTGCCACCGAGGGCAGACTGCGCTGCAACGTCCGCCGCATTGAGAACTGCTTTAGTAAAGGCTAGCCGCTGTTCAAAGGAGAAAGCCGTGCTATCGACGTAATCACCAGGCTGGTTGGCGTCGTCGTAGTCTTTGGCATTAACTAAGATGACATTCTCAAACCCGTTGCCGCGCCAGTACTCGATCATCCGTTCGTTGGACTGGGTGGAAACCATGCTGTGATGTTCCTGGCTAAAGCCATTCCACACCAGCACTGGCAAGAAGTTGGTCACACTGGGAAACGCCGTATGGAAGTGAGCCATACTGCTCATGATGTAGGGTTCGCCAAGTCCGCCATCCCCAACGGTGAAGGGAAAGAGTGTGCCACTGTTTAGTAAGGCAGCAGACATGGCGAAGTGTTGCCCTTGTCCGAGGGGACCTGCTGGGGAGAGAAGTCCAGGAATTTGACCGGAAAGGTGACCTAAAAGCCCGTCTTGTTCCCGGAAGCGATCGCACAATTGCTGCACTGTTTCAATTCCCATATCCTCTAAGGAGCGATCGAGGAACATGGCACTGTAGAAGCCAGGTGCATGATGTCCGACTTCTGTCAAGATGTTTTTGTAACCCAACATAACCAAGGCAGCATAAGCCTCGGCTTGACTAGCAAAGCCACCGGGATGCCCCGACGACTTACTAGCGGTAACGTGCAATATCAGGTAGCGTAGGGCGTCAGCCGCCAGCAGAGTTTGAAATACGGCATTGGGGTCATTCGGGTCAGCGATCGCATTTTGTCCCTGTGCGATCGCAGGCTCTTTCCCAAGCTTCTCAAAACCGGGCAACGCTTCACCAAAATACTGAATTCCTTCGCAAAAGCTAGGGGCTTGAGTAACAGCGGTCATAATCTCAGATACCTCTTCAAATACTGCGTCCCTGTACGGGTTGGCTTCAATTAGGTAGATCGTACAGTCTGGCAAGTCGAGAAGGACGCTTAAGAGAGCCTCTGCTCAAGATTAGTAGCAATGAAATATCTTATCCATTAGATTGAGAACACTCTCACAACCCCGCTCGCCGAGGCTAATTGTTATGGCTAATCCAAAACTGCCTGATGGTCCACAAACACCAACACTGTTACAGCTAATCCGGTGGATCACTCGTCCACTGGAATTTATGGAAACTTGTGCTAACCGCTACGGGGATTGCTTTACAGCTAAGTTAGGTAGCTCTGTAACTTATGTGTTTTTTAGCAACCCACAGGCAATTGAGCAAATTTTTACTGCCGACCCCAAGCAGTTCGGCGTTAACAGTATTCTACGACCCACACTGGGGGATAACTCTTTAATTTTATTGGAAGGCGATCGCCACCAGCGAGAGCGTCAGCTGTTAATGCCCCCTTTTCATGGGGAAAGAATGCGAGCTTATGGTCAGCTAATTTCCCAGATTAGTGAACAAGTTACCAACCAGTGGACGGAAGGCTCCATCATTACAGTTCGTCCATTTATGCAAGAAATTTCCTTACAGGTCATCTTACAAGCCGTATTTGGTCTGCATCAAGGACAGCGTTACGAACAACTCAAGTCTCTGCTCACGTCCCTGCTGAATTTTACAACCTCTCCCTTAATTTTCAGCTTGGCATTTTTTCCAGGTGTAATGAAAGATTTAGGTCCTTTGAGTCCAGGAAGATACTTTATTCGCCGCAAGCAAAAAATTGACCAACTGCTCTACGCCGAGATTCGCGAACGCAGGGAACAACTCGATCCATCTGGATCAGATATCCTTACCTTGCTGATGTCGGCGCGGGATGAAGCCGGTCAACCAATGACAGATGAGGAATTGCGCGATGAGTTGATAACGCTCCTGCTAGCTGGACACGAAACCACATCTATCGCTCTAAGTTGGGCATTGTACTGGATTCACTATCTCCCTGAAGTTAAAGAGAAACTTCTCAACGAACTAGATACTCTTGGTAATAACCTAGACAAAAGCGCTATTACTCAACTTCCCTATCTCAACGCCGTCTGCTCGGAAACACTGCGAATTTACCCGATTGTTTTCGTTACTAACCCTCGAATTGTAAAGTCCCCAATCCAAATCATGGACTACGAGTTTGAGCCAGGTACAACGCTTGCCCCCTGTATCTATTTGACCCATCGTCGTGAGGATTTATACCCTCAAGCTGAACAGTTTAGACCAGAGCGATTTCTGGAACGGCAGTTTTCACCCTACGAGTATTTGCCGTTTGGCGGCGGTAATCGTCGCTGCATTGGTGCGGCATTTTCCCTCTATGAAATGAAACTCGTACTAGCTAGCATTCTGTCGGATTTTGAGCTTGCCCTTGCCGATCCGCGTCCAGTAAGCCCTGTGCGTCGTGGTGTGACTATGGCTCCGGCTGGCGACCTCAAAATGGTAGTGAATGGTCAGCGTCAGGATAAAGAGCGATCGCTCCAAGCTGCTGCTAGTTCTATTTAAAGCTAGTGTGAAGACCAAGGCAGTTATATAGTAAGGTCGCTATGCTGAATAGAGCATCCTGTTGTGTATCTACACGAGCAGGGTCTGAAGGAGCAAACCTTTAACAGCAACTCATGAAACTGCCCGCTGGTTCCCGCACACCCTCCTTGCTACAGACAATCCAGTTAATTGCTCAACCCACTAAATTCCTGGATTTGTGTGCTCAAAGGTATGGCGACCCTTTTACAGTGCGGGTACTTGGTTTAAATTCGCCGCCTGTGGTGTTTTTCAGTAATCCCCAGGCGATTCAAGAGATTTTTTCACTGCCGTCATCGCAGTTAGACTTTCGTAAGGCAACCCATGTCTTTGAACCGTTGATGGGTAGCCAGTCATTGATTTTGCAGGAAGGGCGTTCTCATCAGCGCCAACGGCAGTTGATGATGCCGCCGTTCAAAAGCGATCGCATGAAAAGCTACGGTCAGCTGATTTGCGAAATTACCGAGCAGGCAACGGGGCACTGGACACCAGGTTCGTGCTTCTCGATCCACAAGACAATGCCAGAAATTACCCTGCAAATTATATTACGGGTTGTATTTGGTATCGACCCCGGTCCTCGTTATCAACAATTAGAAAAACTACTGAGTTCTCTTTTGGAGGACGTGACTACTCCCTTGTACTCCAGCCTATTTTTCTTCCCGCCCTTACAAAAAGATTTTGGGGCTTGGAGTCCTTGGGGGCACTTTCTCAGACGCCGTGCGGCAATTGATGCCTTAATTTATGCCGAGATTGCAGAA
>DATNQT010000542.1:0-12145 GCA_036703885.1 Candidatus Sericytochromatia bacterium | reverse complement strand
AATCTGCCACCATAGTTACTGTAAGCCGTGCGATTGCCTGACATATTCGTTGCCCCCACCGAAACCACGCCAGGAATCGCCGCCGGAAACCCTACCCCATCCAAGCTATCATTCCCCGCCGAAGCAATAATGACCAGCTTGGGATTAGCATCTAGCACTTCAAAAATGCGATCGGTTAATTCCCGATTCGGCATCAAGCTACCCAAGCTCATATTGATTACATCTACATTCCGCGCTGCTGAATAGCCGACGGCTTCGATCAAAGTCGCTGGACTAATCTCGCCTCCCAAACCAAACACTCGTACTGGCAAAATCTGGGCATTCGGCGCAACACCGATTACACCCTTGTCACTGGCAGGACGCGCTGCGATTACTCCTGCCGACCAAGTGCCATGAAACTCTGCTGCAACTTCATTGCGAATTTGATTTCGTACCCAATTCGCAACTTGTCCTGGAGACGCATTAGGATTGCGAGATTCGTACTGCATCGCGAGCAATTCGTATTCTTTCAGCAACTCCGCCGCTGAAAGCTTAAATGTCTTCTGGAAATTAGGTCGCACGATCGCCAATTCTTGCGAGCTAATTCGCGTATCTGGGTCACCCTCGCCTTCTCCAGAAAAGTCCCAGCCGTGAACCTCACCGGGTAACTTGTCGGCAACATCACCCACGGTGTAGACATTATTCGCTAAGTCAGGATGATCCCACTGAATCAAACTATCAATTACTGCAACGACAACTCCCTTCCCCTGGTTACTCTCCTTCCAAGATTCCGTTGCTCGAATATCAGTACGAGGTAACGACTGACCGCGTCTGGGAGTGCTGTCGAGATGCCATTGCAGGGGTAGCATGGCTGAGGGATAAGGTGTTTGAATCTTGTTGGGAAAGCGATCTAAAAGCGCTTGCAGTTCCTCAACCGCCTTCGGTGTCTCCGTTAAAGCGGCATTACTTGCCGTCTGTTCTCTCACTGGGTTAGAAAGAGTCTGAACGAAATTGGGGGTAGCCGACTGTACTCCTGCCACACCATTGAGTTGATTGGCTACATTCAGTACCGCCGTTCCCGATACAGACTTAGACTGCACCAGATATCGATTTTGAGAGAACCGCAATGGTCGAATCACCTGTAGATTATGGCGCATCAGTAGCAGTTCCCTTTCGCTATTGGAAACCGTCGGCTCAAAGCTAAGGACGATTTCATTGGGGAGAACAACCACTTTCTCGCTCTCATCCGAAGCTTCCGAGGTTTTGCCACGGGATAGCACGGGAAGGGTAGTCTGAACGTAGGGTTGTTGTTGAATCCGTTGAGTGACAGCCGCAGAGCTACTGCGAGTTCCGGCTGCCAATTTAACTAAAGCATAGCGATCGCCTAAAGGATTCACTTCAACTTCCATTGCCGCCGCCGGAGCTTCCCCCCGCGTACCACTAATACGCCCTTGCAAAGCTTGCTGTAGTCGTAAATGAAGCGCTTGATTCACCCCCCGCGTGCTACTTGTCTGAGGCTTGAACGCAACCGCAATGACATCAGAACGCAAGTTAAGGGGAATCTGCTGACCATAGAACGTGTAAAACAGGTCGCTACCTCTTGACATTTGCGCCGCTACACGGTTTGGGTTCGGGTATTGTGAAAGATTCGCTACTGCCAACAAACAGCTAGTCAGGAAAATGCTAGAAACCAGACGCTTCATGATTACTACCTCCAACAGTTAGTGTTAAATACTTATCTCTCCAGACGGTTGAGGGTTATGCATGATTTTAGAGCAGGGGGAGAAGAGAGCTAGGGGAGCAGGGGGAGCAGGGGAGGCAGGGGGAGACGAAAACTCATGTAAAGAGGAAGCGGTTGAAAATTCTTCTTATCCTCTTGTACCCATTCCCCACTCCCCATTCCCCTTCCTTAAAACTGCATAAGCTCAACTTGCCCAGAGTTAAATAGGAGTGACAGGCTCTAATAGCCATTTAGCAATCTAGCTTAAGGGAGGTGAAACAATTAATAGGGATTGCACAATAGAAGAGCGTGATGGTGCGATCGCAACACAAGCCTTCTGATTGTATTGCCTTAATATAAAGTCTTTCAAGAGTACACATCCACGGTAATTGCCTTACTCCGTAACCTGCAATGAACTCAGCATCGAGATACTGGATACTTATCAAAATAGATGCTGCCGGAAAGCGCAAAATCGAGGAAATCCTCCCGGCTAAGGCGTTTTTCCTAGCTTCGTTTCCAGAATTTACAGCTCAAAGCAAAGTACCGGATGCCCTAATCCAGCGTCAACTTCTGCACTGGATGAAGGAAGCTCCTGAAGAAGGCATTCTTGCAAAGCTCAAAATACCACACCTCAAAACCCTCAACACAACCAACGCAGATGACCCAATCAGCAATGACAACCGTCGTCTTTTAGCAGAACGTTGTTTGCAATGCTTTATTTCCGGTCAAATTGACCAAGTTTGCCAAAAATTAGCGGCTCAGTTTGGCAACGAGCATGGCTTCACCAGCAGCGATTTATTACCCTTTGTCTTAGATGACGATGGTAGCAGACAAACCAAACAGGTTTCGACGCCTTATAAATCCCTGTTTCGTGAAATCTTAGAAAGTTTTGACCCCCAGCAAAGCAGTTTAGCAACCTGGGCGACTAGGCGGGTGAGACACCACAAAGAATTGAATGCTTTTTTGCTACAGTGCGGAGTTTATCTTGTCAGCGACTGGGCAATCCTCAATGACACGACTCCTAAGCAACTTCAACGCATTTTTTCTCAGTTTCACCAGCTAACGCCGATTGAAATTCAGCAAGCCAGCCGACTTTTAGAAAGCTACCATGCTGTTTATCGCGCTCAACGCTTAAAACAACGTCAGGCAGGAAATAAGAGACAGTGTTTGCCACCTACAACTGAACAACTGCATCAAATTGCCCAACGCTTACTCACGCAGACTACCGAGATGCTTGCCCCTGAAACCCTGATCACACAACTACAGGAAATCGCTTCCCGCCTGCGAGAGTATCGAGTTTACGTCCGGGGTGGCTCTCTACCGACAGAATCTATAAATGTTACTAATCCTGGTGATTTCAATGATGGCGTATCGTCCCTTAACTTAATCGATAACCGAGATGATGGGGATGATGCAACCGAATTTTTGGACTTTTATCGTCAACAATTCCTAATTTGTTTAGACCAATCTTTAGTGCAATTAACTCAAGAGCGGGTAACGCAGTTACAGCGTAAAGATAGCCAAAAAGCGCAAAAATTCCTGACAGCCTTAAAGTTATTTCACTGTCAAAAAATGTCGATGACAGACATTGCGCCATTAGTGAATCTACCTGCTCAGTTTAATGTTTCCCGATTACTACAACTTAAATCCTTTCGTGCTGATGTTCAACAACGGTTGTTAGTGTTGCTCCGCGATCGCATTCTCGATCAAGCCAAAGTTTACACAAACCCAGAACGTCTCGAAGCTTTGAATCAACAGATCGAAGAGGCACTAAATGAACAAATTACTACCGTAATCCAAGAAGCAGCAACAGAGGCTAGTACAGCCACGGCAACCAACACCACCAGTCTCTTTGCCCAGAGGCTGTGCCGTCAACTTGATATTATGAGAACCCAGCCATGACTAACTACTCGAATTCTACAACCCAAACTTACCTTGATTTTGAAGCTTTCTCACCCGAAACAATTGACCTTGCGCCTGAGAGTATCGATCAGGCTGTAGAACTCAGTACTCAAATTCCCAACGAACAACAGCAGTGGCAAACTTATCTGAATGTTTTAGCCTTGTCTGCTTTCGAGGAATGGCTGGGTAATCGGGCAACCGACTTGACAAGTGATCGCCAACACGACATTTTGCAACCTGCAATTGCCAATGCCATTAACGCAGTTTGTAATTTAAAGGTCAATGAGTTCAAAGTGTGTCTCATTGCTATGGGTAGCCTTGCTGATGAAGAAGTTAGTTTACCAAGAGCTATTGTTGATTTACCTGAATTTATTCCTCATTTCTACGTATTAGTCGAAGTTCAAGAAGAACAGGAAACCGCTCTTATTCATAGCTTCCTGTCTTATGAAGAGCTAGTTAATCGACGGACAACTGTCAATCTCGCAGCAGATGAAGACTGGACGTATCAACTACCTTTAACTTGGTTTAACAGCGATCCAGATCGTTTGTTACTTTACCTGCGCTGTCTGGAACCAATGGCTATTTCCTTGCCTGTAAGCCAGAGCAACCGCACGATGCAACTCGCTCGGATACGCTCGGAACTGGAAGCGCTGTTACCTCAGTTACAGTCACCGGAGTGTCAATTATGGCAGGTTTTAACTTGGGAACAGGGAATAGTGGTGCTGACTAGCCCAGAGTTGCTCAATTGGGTTTATCAATTGCAGCGTGGGGAGATTACTTCCACATCAACTCAAACTTCTCTACAACAGCACCTATCTGATATTCTGCAACTGTTAACCCAGCCAGCGGTAAATGTCAGACGCTGGTTGTGGAATGAGTTGGATGAGTTGGCACAAGAACTTTCCTGGGTACTTTTACCGAGTCTTGCTCCAGCGGGGCCGATCCGAACGCCCGTAGAAGAATTTGAAGCGATCGTGAAACAACTAGCGCAAACGGGTGTGGATATTCCCGCGCAGGCGCGAGGTGCTTATCGGGATTTACAGTTAGCAGGAATGCCCTTACGGCTCTATGCCGTGACGTGGCCGATGCTATCGGAGTCGATTCCTGAGTGGACATTGTTGTTGGTGTTGGGGGCTACACCGGGTACAAGTCTACCTCCAGGTTTACAGTTACGAGTTAGTGACCAAACTGGTATTTTGGTGGAACAAGCATTAGATACTCAGGCTGGTAATTCCTATTTCTTTACCAGTGTTGTCGGCACTAGGGATGAGAAATTTATCGTAACTGTTGGCTTAACACCTGCGATCGAACAGACATTACCGCCGTTTAGCTTTAATTCAGAAAGATAGGTGGTAGGTGGTAGGTGGTAGGTGTTAGTGGGTTAGTTGGTGTTGACTACAACCTACAACCTAATTTACAGATTCGGAAAACTGCATAAGTTTTACCTTGGTGAGAGATAAATAACAGAGGAAACAATTTTCCCATCTGTCGAGAGAGAACTTTCACCATGCAATCTGTTCTTCACCATAAACCTGTATCAACATTAGAGCGGCTGCATGACAAAGGCGAAGGAAGCCACGTTGTTCAATTTTGCTGCCGCACCATGCCTCATCAACATAATGGCGGAGTGCTGCGACGAGATACAGATCGCCAAGCTCGTCAGAGTCAGTTGCAAACCGCCTTAAAGACATTCAAACAAGCCTTAGCAAAAGCTGAAGCTGATAACAACTATGCTGCCCAAGTGGATATCCTCAAGCGGATTGGATTAATTCACTGCAAGATGGAAGAGTATGCTTGGGGTATCAAACGCCTTGAGCAAGCGCTACGGTTCGCGAAAGCCCTTAGAAATCAGGTGAATATTGGTGTTATTCTCAATTACCTGGGAGCGGCTTATTACCAAACGGGTCAAGACCACAAGGCGTTGAGGTTTTATTTACAAGCGTTGGCGATTTTCAGAGAAGTTAGGGACTTGCCTAACGTTGCCAGAATCTTTAATCGCCTTGGGCAAATTTACAACAGTTTGGGTCAGTCGGAGCAGGCACTGCCATGCTGTCGCCAAGCCCTGAAGATGTTTCAAGACTTAGACCATTCGCCAGATGGTGAAAGTACTGCCCTTCATAGTATTGGAAAAGCTCATTTGCAGTTAGGGCGTCCGCGTCCAGCGATCGCTTTTTTTGAGCAAGCGTTAGCCATTTGCCGAAAAGTTGGCAACCGCAATGGAGAGGCAATGAATCTTGAGAGTATTGGCACGGCTTATGTCAAGCTGAACCCACCACTGCGGGCACTGCAATCTTATCAGCAAGCCTTGGAAATTCGTCGGAAAATTGGCGATCGGACAGGTAAAGCGAGAATCCTGAATCATATCGGCGCAGTCTACTACAAGCTGGGCAGGCATTCCCAGGCTCTGTGGTATCACCTACAAGCTTTAGGGCTTTTGCAAGCCGTCAACCAAACCGCTAATACAGAACGGTTACTTCGTCACCTAGTAGCAGTTTATGACGGGTTGGGACTGCATGACCATGGAGAGACGTGCTATCAACAAGCCTTAGAGATTGTTAGAACCTTTGGGGACAAGCCGTGCGAAGAAGCGATCGCCCATTACTTTGGGGAAGAAAATCTGGATTAAGACAAGCAAAGATTTTAGCGGCTGAGTTGAGCATAACCATCTACTTCCTGACACCCAACACTCAACACCTAACACCTAATACCTAACACCTAATATCTAACACCTAACACCTAACACCTAACACCTAATACCCAATAAACCCAGGCGTCGGGTTACACTCAATACCTTTGACACTCCCCTGCCTAAAGGCGAGGGGATTCTTGGTTCGCAGACTCACCGTTAAACGACAGGATTACTCCAATCGCCCAAGAGGGCAAATCTCCCCAAGCGTAAGTTCCCGTGTGCCCCACGGTACTGAGTGCTAGCTTCAGGATGTTGATGGCAGCATTTACGTCTCTATCTTCTACAAGTCCACAATGCGGACAAACATGGGTTCTGGTTGATAGGGACTTTTTGACAATATGCCCACAGCTAGAACAGTTTTGGCTCGTATTATGGGGAGGTACGGCTATCGTGACCTTCCCATATTTAAAGCCAAAGTACTCCAACCACTGACGGAATGTTGACCATCCTGCATCACTGATAGATTTAGCTAGATGCCGATTCTTTACCAACCCTTGAACATTTAAGTCTTCGTAGGCTACCAAGTCGTTAGACTGGATGACGGAGTACGCAACTCGCTTGCAGTACTCTTTTCGCTGTCTACTTACTCTTAGATGTTTCCGGGCATAACGATTTCTAGCTTTGTGGTAGTTTTTAGACTGCGGTTTAGCACTCTTGTTGAACTTCTTGGACTTTTTACGGTTCGCTCGGTTTAGTTGTTTCTCTGAATTTCTGTAGAACTGAGGACAGGGTTCTGTATTGCCTTCATTATCAGCAATGAAAAACTTCAGTCCTAAATCCAGTCCTACCATCTTTCCGGTTAATTGAGGTTCAACCCTAACTTTGGCATCAATAGCAAACTGAGCGTAGTATCCATCAGCTCTCTTGACTAATCTCACTCGCTTAATCTGCTTGATATCGTAGAAGTTAAGGTCATAGGTTCCCTTAAGTTTAAGGGTTCCAATGTTTTTCCCATCCCGAAATGTAATAGCTTTTCGGTTTGGAGAAAGTTTCCAACCACTCGTCTTGTATTCAACTGAGCGACAGTTTTTCTTAAACTTCGGAAATCCTTTTTTACCCTTAACCTTCTTCTTGCAGTTGTCAAAGAATCGAGCAATCGCACTCCAAGTTCGTTCCGCCGCAGACTGTCGAGCCATTGAGTTGAGTTCTTCGGCAAAGGGGAATTCTGCGGCTATTACAGCACAATATTTGTTGAGGTCGTATTGACGCAAGCCTTTGTTCTCCATCCAATAGCGCAAGCATTTGTTCTGAATGAATTGGCTGGTACGAATTGCCTCATCTATAGCACGATACTGCGTTTCTTTCCCTTTAACCTTGAACTCGTAGACAATCATAGGTTCGACCTCACCACCAGATATCTTATGTTAGCATCCCCACATAAGATTAACGAGGAAGCTTTGTAGCTTCGTTGTAAGATATATTGGGCAGCTACGTGCCTTCGCTGCCGCGCCTTATATCCCCTGCCGTCTATGCGAGGGGTTTTACGGCGCTTTTTGATAACCTGCTTCTTTTTGGTATCTAACGTCTAAACCCCATGATGGAAACAACACTGGCAGGTCGTTATCAGGTGGTCAAACCCTTGGGAAGCGGGGGATTTGGTCAAACGTTTCTCGCTCATGACACTCATTTACCTGGTAACCCCCTGTGTGTCGTTAAGAAATTTAAACCGAAAGTTAGCGATCCAGTAACTCTCGCTACAGCAAAACGCTTATTTGCTCGCGAGGCTCAAACCTTGTACCGCTTGGGCAATCACGACCAAATACCCCGCTTGTTAGCTCACTTTGAACAAGCTGAAGAGTTCTATCTGGTTCAGGAATATATTGAGGGTTTGCCGTTAGATCAAGAACTGGCTAGCTGTAAGTCGTTGAATGAAGCCGCAGCGATCGCACTTTTGCGAGATCTATTACAAGTGCTTGCCTTCGTCCATCAGCAGAATGTCATCCACCGCGACATCAAACCCGCTAATTTAATTAGACGCAGCAGAGATGGGAAAATTGTTTTGATTGACTTTGGCGCAGTTAAAGAAGTCAGTAGCCATGTAAGAAACACGGATAAACCAACCAGTTTAACGGTTGCCATCGGCTCTCCTGGTTATATGCCAAGCGAACAACAATCGTTTAAACCCCACTTCAGCAGCGATATTTATGCAGTCGGGATGGTTTGTCTGCAAGCGTTGACTGGATTATCTCCTAGAGAACTGCCGCAAGATAACCGTGGGGAGTTCTGTTGTGCGGCGTTGGGAGAGCGCATGACTATCAGCACAAGTTTAGCCGTAATTATAGATAAAATGGTGCGCTACGACTACCGTCAGCGTTACGAGACGGCGACAGTTGCTTTGGAAGCGATCGCTCCATTAATTGCTCACAGGGAGCAAAATAATTTACAGGAATTCACCACTCTCCTCCCAACTGGATTTCCTGCACTCTTAATGGAAGAGGATGGGGAGATAGAGGGAGAGGGAGGCACCGAGAAGTTATCTCAGCATCACCTCAATCTCGAAGAACGGGAATGTCATGTTATTGATACGGATGACGTTACAGTTAATAAGGTGATATTAGCGACACAACTTAATCATCAAGCCAGTTTGCTCGTTCCCCTCCAGTTCCAGTCGTTAATTGCAGATAAGACTGATGGGTTTGTGGGACGGGAATTCGTCTTTGAGGCAATTGAGGATTTCTTTCACAAGCAGCCTAACGGCTATTTCACGATTGAAGCTGATCCGGGTGTGGGAAAAAGTGCGATACTCGCGGAGTATGTGAGGCGAACTGGGTGTGTGGTGCATTTTAATGTGCGATCGCAAGGCATTAACCGCGCTGAAGAATTCCTCAAGTGTGTTTGCACCCAACTGATCGAACGTTACAATCTGCCACATCCACTCCCGTTAAATTCCGAAAATACCCGCGACGGTAATTTTTTAGCACGGCTACTCAATGAAATTGTAGGGACGCAAAGCCTTGCACTACGAGAGAAACCAGTAGTAATTGCCGTTGATGCCTTAGATGAAGTGGATTTGAGTAGCCAGACTGCTGGCGCAAATGCACTCTATCTGCCAGCTTCCTTACCTAATGGCGTCTACTTCATCTTGACGAAGCGATTGACACCTTTACCTTTGGCGGTTAATAACCAGCGCATCTTTGACTTGATGCAGTACGAAGCCGAGAGTTTGCAAGACGTACAGACTTACATTCGGCGACGTGCCAGCGAGAGTGCCTTATTACAGGAATGGATAGCAAGTCGGGGATTGACGGTTGAGGAGTTTGTTAGGGCGCTAAGTGAAAAAAGCGATCGCAACTTCATGTACTTGCGCTACGTACTACCAGCCATTGAACAAGGTGCTTACCAAGATTTGTGCATCGAAAACCTACCCGAAGGCTTGGAGCAATACTATTACCAGCACTGGGAAAACATGGGTATGACGGCAAAACCGTTGCCCCGCACTAAGATTAAGATCGTATACGTTTTGGCAGAAGCCCGTCAGCCCGTTTCGCGCCAGCTCATTTCCGAGTTTGCCGGAGAGGATGCCTTAACCGTACAGGAGGTGCTAGAAGAATGGGAGCAGTTCTTGCGCGAACAGCGCGTCGATGGACAAACCCGCTACAGTATCTACCACGCCAGTTTCCAGGATTTTCTGCATCATCAGGATATCGTGCAGGCGGCTGGGGTGACGATACAGGGAATTAATGCACTGATTGCGGATAACCTGTCGCAAGAATTGGGTTTGTAATGGGCGATTTAGGGGAACGCTTGGCAAAGATGTCGCCAGAACGGCGGCAATACGCCTTGGAAACCCTACCGAGTCATCTAGCGGAGGCTTCTCAGGTAGAGCGATTGCACCGCTTGCTGACGGATTTCGATTTTATTGAGGCAAAGTTGGAAGCATTAGGAATACAACCCCTAATTGAAGATTACGACTTAGCGATAAGTTCTGATAGCCCTGATCATAAAAGTCCCTCTTTTTCTTCGCCTCTTACCCCCCCAACCTCCCGTGCTAAGGGAGGAGTGGAAGGAAATGCATTTGTCCTTGGGGAACCAAGGGATATTCTGCATGAAAAAGCAAGCACTCTGAAATTAATTCAAGGGGCACTTCGCCTGTCAGCACACGTTCTGGCTAAGGACAAGACGCAACTAGCCGGACAACTGCTGGGGCGTTTACTGTCCTTTGAAGTACCAGCAATCCAAGCAATGCTCATGCAGGCAAAACCGCGAAAAAGGTTGTGGTTGCGACCTTTAATGCCTTGCTTAATACCTCCTGGCGGGGCATTGGTACGCACTCTTACAGGTCATTCTGACGCAGTCATCGCTGTAGCGGTAACACCAGATGGCAAGCGAGTAATTTCGGGTTCCAATGACCAGACGCTCAAAGTCTGGAATCTAGAGACGGGAGATGAACTTTTCACCCTTACAGGTCATACCCGTGGAGTAACGGCTGTAGCGGTAACGCCAGATGGAAAACGGGCGGTTTCAGGTTCGCGAGATAAGACACTCAAAGTCTGGAATCTGGAAACGGGAGAAGAACTTCTCACCCTTAGCGAACATGGCGGTGCAGTAAATGCGGTTACCGTGACACCAGATGGTAAATGGGTAATTTCCGGTTCCGATGACACGACGCTTAAAGTTTGGGATTTGGAAACAGGGGAGGAACTATTCAGCGTTTCGGGTCACATCGGTTCAGTACAAACCATAACCGTAACACCGGATGGCAAGCGGGTGATTTCCGGTTCCGATGATACGACTCTTAGCGTCTGGAATCTGAGAACAAACAAGAGGGAACTCTTTACCCTCGCGGGTCATACTAGCTCAGTACAGACTGTAACCGTAATACCCAATGGCAAGCGAGTAATTTCTGGTTCCGATGACATGACGCTCAAAGTCTGGAATCTGAAAACAGCAAAGGAAGTATTTACTCTGACAGGTCATACCGACTCGGTACAAGCTGTAGTCGTGACACCAGATGGCAAGCGGGTAATTTCTAGTTCGTGGGACAAGACGCTTAAAGTCTGGAATCTGGAAACAGGAGAGGAACTATTTACCCTCACGGGTCATACTGGCAGGGTAAAAGCTATAGCCCTTACCCCTAATGGTAAGCAGGTGCTTTCTGCTGCTAATGACAAGACTATTAAAATCTGGAACCTAGAAACTAAAGAACTTTCCCCCCTTGCGGGTCATATCGGCGGGGTAATGACTGTGGCGGTTCAAGAAAATCAGGTAATTTCTGGCTCAGATGACACGACTCTCAAACTCTGGAATCTGAAAACGGGGAAGGAACTTTTTACCTTTAGTGGTCACACTAGCAAAGTAAAAGCTGTCGCCGCAACGGGAAATTGGATAATTTCGGGTTCAGATGACACGACTCTTAAACTTTGGAATTTGGAAGCGAGAGAGAAATTTTTCACTCTTATAGGTCATACCCACCGAGTCAATGCTGTCGTCATCACTCCAGATGGCAAGCGAGTGATTTCCGGTTCCCAGGACAAGACAATCAAAGTCTGGAATTTGGAAACGGGAGAGGAACTTTTCACTCTTATAGGTCATGCCAGGGGGATAGATGCGGTCACCGTGACCCCAGATGGCAAGCGGGTAATTTCGGGTTCCTATGACAATACCCTCAGGATATGGGACTTAACAAGTCGGAGGGAACTTTTCACCCTCTATGGTCACAGCAGTGGGGTAAGAGCTTTAGCGGTAACATCCGATGGCAAGCGGGTAATTTCGGGTTCTTATGACAAGACTATCAAGATATGGGATTTGAAAAATCGGAAGGAAGTTTTCACCCTCTATGGTCATAGCGACCCTGTATTAACTGTAGCGGTGACACCGGATGGTAACTATGCGATATCGGGTTCTTGGGACAAGAC
>DATNQT010000541.1:0-9530 GCA_036703885.1 Candidatus Sericytochromatia bacterium | reverse complement strand
TCTGAGAGGGCGCTGTGATAGACGTTAACTTTGTTACCGAAGCGGGCGCGGAAACGGTCGGTTAGTTGGGGAGTTAGACCAATCTCTGGTACTAAGACGATCGCAGATTTTCTCTGTTCTAGGATGGGTGCGATCGCTTGTAAATATACCTCTGTTTTCCCAGAACCCGTAACCCCATGTAACAGCACTTGGCTGTAGCCTTCAAGACCAGTAATTACCGCCAAAGCCTCCGCCTGAGAGGAAGTTAATGCTTTAGGGCGATCGCCGGAGAGTGTTGGTTCTGCCGATGAGCGCAACACCTCCTGTTGTTGGATAACGATACAACCTTTCTGCTCCAGTGCCTTCAAGATAGATGAACTGGCATTACAAGTCTGTAATAATTCGCTTTGCCACAACTCACCCCCACGCCGCCGTAGTACGTCCAACACCTCCCGTTGACGCTGAGTGATGTCGATGGGAAAGATATTTGTGACTAGGGTTACAGCTTTCTGTAACTTAGGTTGTGCAGGTTTGGGCGGTTCCATGTAGCTTTCCACCCAGCCGCGTTTGAGTAATTGCCGCAATCCCGGTGTTGCACCTCGGATTTGCCGTTGGATATATTGCCAGCTATAGTCTCCATCGCTTTGAGATTGCAGGAGCTTTATGATCGAGTGTGCCACTGGAGTAACAAACGTCTCGATACCTTGAGCAGGAATAACAGATGCTTTGAGGCGAATCCGACGTTGCGATGACCTGAGTAACCCTGGCGGTAATGCCCCTCGAATCACCCACATTAGCGGCGTGTAGTAATACTGTGCCACTTGTTCTAACAGTTGCCAGTAGGAAGCCTGAAAAAATGCAGCACTAATGACATCCTCGACATCCTTGATTTTATTGAGGGCAAAGTTAGAGGGAGGCGAGTCTAAAAGACGAATCGCGATCGCGCCCATCTGCTGTGCCCCAAACGGTACGCTCAAAATATCCCCCGGCTGCACTTCTAAGTCGGCTGGCAACCTGTAGGTATACAATTGTGCCTCCTGCTGTGGTTCTTGCGCTGTCCACTGACAATCCACCAGCACTTCAACCCATCGATCCTGAGGCGAACCCGATTGATAAGACGCCCCTCGTTCAGCCAGTACCAGACCGGAATGGGAATTAGACATAATCGTCAACTCTAGTCACCAAAAATCCCCCACAGCTTGCGGAGGTCGCGCAGTCAGACCTGTCAATTTTAACTGGCTTCAAGGGAGAAATACCCGAACCCTTTAATCCTAAGAGTCTGCTACATGAGGGAGAGCGCGGTTTTCTCACTATTGGTAGAGAGGAAACTCTCAAGGGGTATGAGAACCTGTTCATATAGCAAAATCAACTTTAAAAGAGCGATTTCAGAGCACTTAATCAGTAGTTACCACGCTTACCGTCCAACTTCAACGTCCAGATTTTTGTAGATTTATTGCTGTGAACCGTGAAAACTCTCATCAATATCAAGAATCACAAAAGTGTCCAAAATCACAAAAGCGGCTTGATTGACTATGGCTTCCCAGTTTTCTAATTGGTGATTGTTTGGTCTAAACTTTACAAATACCAATTAGTTGAGCGTTTTGTAATCAAGAAAACAACTAGCTAATTTACTTCTGCTAGCCTTAGAATCAATGCCTCCCAATCTCAAAAGTCAGAAAATTAATGCTTAGAGTTTTGGAATGTTATTCTATTTAACTTAACGGTTCTTAAGGTTTGAGCGGTTAACGCTCCTGTGTTATCCCTTTGTGCAAAACTTTGCGTTTAGGAAATGCCGTTTCTTGCAGCAGCACAGCCTAGGTAAAGCAACGCTACCTTCTCACAACCTCGTTAATACACTCACAACTCAATGGTTGCTATGAATATTTCTGAATTAGAGGCTACCGATACTCTCAAGTTTACAGAAGATACAGATTTTTCTCACGTAGAGAATCTAGAGGTAGAGGAAACCGATTTGAGTCTTGTGGAAGTCGAGTTTTCGGAATCAAAGGAGCATCTTGGCACAAGTCGTTCATCGGGATATAGCAAAACTACTTCAGATGACACAGTGGGTGCTTTTTTTAAAGAAATGGCTCGTTATCCACTCCTCAAGCCAGAAGAAGAGGTGGAATTAGCTAATGCTGTCCAGTTTTTAGTAGAAATCGATCAACTCCAAGAACACTTGCAGGAAGAGTTAGACCGTAAGGCAACCAAGGCAGACATTGCTAAAGCCTTGAATTTGACAGAACGTCAGTTGGAAAGTCGCCTCTATCGCGGTCGTGTAGCGAAACGTAAAATGATTCGCTCCAACTTGCGTTTGGTCGTCTCAATTGCCAAACGATATCTGAATCGGGGTGTTCCTTTTCTAGATTTGATTCAAGAAGGTGCCTTGGGATTAAACCGCGCCACAGAAAAGTTTGACCCAGACAAAGGCTACAAATTCTCTACCTATGCTTACTGGTGGATTCGTCAAGCAATTACCCGCACTATTGCCAATGATGCGCGGACAATTCGCTTGCCGATTCATATTGTTGAAAAGCTAAATAAACTTAAAAAAGCGCAACGGGAACTCAAGCAAGAATTGCAACGCAATCCCAATGAAGAGGAATTAGCCGCCGCTTTAGAGATTACGCCGGGAAATCTGCGTCAGTTGCTGCAATTACGTCGGCGATCGCTTTCTCTAAACCACCGAGTTGGTAAGGGAGAAGATACGGAATTAGTTGATTTGCTCGAAGACAACGAACTGCGATTGCCAGAAGAGCAAATGAGCGAAACCATGATGCGTCAAGAGATTTGGGAAGTCTTAAGTGACGTGCTTACGGAGCGAGAAAAAGATGTCATCTCTCTACGCTATGGTTTAGCTAGCACCGAACCTTACACTTTAGAAGAAGTGGGAGGTATGTTCAATCTTTCCCGCGAACGGGTGCGTCAAATTCAAAGTAAAGCGATGCGGAAGCTGCGTCGCCCCCAAGTAGCGCGACGGCTGAAAGGTTGGCTGAACTAAATCTAAAATCGGGACTTACGCAGAACCTCTAAAGGTAGGGTGGGCAGTGCCCACCTGACTGCTATTGAGCAAGAAATTTGCGTAAGTTTTGAGATTTGGATTCTGGAGGATAATCTAAGAGCTAAATCTGAAGTCAAAAAATCCAGGATGCATTCTAAATTAACCTTACGCCCTGCAACACCGACCGATGTGTCGGTGTTGTTCGATCTAATTATGGCGCTGGCAGATTACGAGAAGCTAGCTCACGCTGTTACTGGCACTAAAGAGGCTCTTAAAGAACACCTCTTTGGTTCCAAACCTTATGTAGAGGCAATTCTGGCAGAATATGCAGGGCAGGCGGTTGGATTTGCGCTGTTTTTCTACAACTATTCCACCTTTTTAGCTAAACCGGGAATTTATCTGGAAGACTTATTTGTTATTCCAGAATTCCGAGGTAAGGGTATTGGAAAGGCAATTCTTTCTTACTTGGCTCAAGTGGGGATTTCTCGTGATTGTGGGCGTTTGGAGTGGAGTGTTCTGGATTGGAATGAAAGTGCGATCGCATTTTACAAGCGAATGGGAGCATCCATTCTGGAAGACTATCGGATTTGCCGCCTTACAGGGGAATCCCTGACTCAGTTAGCCACACAAGAATTTTCCTTAAAGCTGCGTCCCTGTACTCCAGAAGATATGTCAATGCTATTTCGCTTACTTCAAGGGATAGCAGAGTTTGACAAGCAATTACACGCCCTTACGGGGAATCTAGATACCCTCAAGGAGCATCTATTCGGCAAGCACACTTATGTAGAAGCAATTTTGGCAGAATCCGATGGGCAAGTAGTGGGATTTGCTACCTTCTTCCACAACTATTCCACCTTTCTCACCAAGCCTGGGTTGTATGTGCATGATTTGTTTGTGTTGCCAGACTATCGCCGTCAGGGTTTGGGTAAGGCGATACTGACTCACCTAGCTCAGTTGGCAGTGCAGCGCGAGTGTGGGAGATTAGAGTGGTTGGTAGCGGCTTGGAATGAAAATGCGATCGCCTTTTACAAACAAATGGGTGCTTCAGTCTTGCCAGACTGGCGCATTTGCCGGGTAAGCGGCGATTCTCTTCCTCAGCTAGCGGCACAATCTTCTTCGATTAACATTAGCCAAGGTGTTAAAAAATGAACTTTGGTTGCAGATGTTGATAATTTATCAACAAGTAGCTTTTGTCTCTTGTAATACACAGTTATCGCGCTGTAGAAGATAAGTATAACTACTCAAGATTTCATTCAAAACATTTTAGATTCAAATGAGGGACATCATGACAATTTGGGTAAACGAGCAAATCGATCCATCTGGGCTTCTGTATTCTTGTATTGCCTGTTGCGATGAACAGCAAGCAAAGGATTGCCACGAGTCGTTCGAGCAGAATTTAACCCAGGAGCAAAAGTCAGCGGGTTGGATAGCGCGCTTGAGAACTGTCAGCACCTGGGATGAAGTACCAGTCAATGCTTTGAAACTGGACTAGATACAAAAACTGGAATTACGGCTTTGGCAAGCGGCAGCTAATCAGCTGCAAGTTAAACATTCCATTCTCATCAAAACAAGAAGGAATATCACTGACTTTCTGTGCATAGTTTTCAGTGGCAAGCGTCGCAATTTTCCCATCAGCTAAGACTTCACAAGGACGATTTTCGCTGCATTCTGGTTGTGCTAAAGCATCATCCTTAACCGAAGTATTGTGAATCGCGACAACTTGATTAGTCCGCAGAGAAATCACGGGCGAACCTGACATTCCACTTATAGCACTGCAACGATGGCGAATACCTCCTAGCCAGCGATAGCCATCTTCTAAGAGATTCACTGACTCTCCAATTTGACAAACTGTTCTATGGAGAAAAGATTTGGGAATCCCTGGAACACCAATCAGTTCAACATATTCTCCGACACCTGCTGGATTGGGAGCGATCGTTAACGGCTTAAACCCACGATTAATTAATTCTGCATACGTTGTATCGAGTTCCAAAATAGCAATGTCTGTGGTTGTCATTGTGGCATAGGCAACTTTTTTGACATTAATAATATGAATTTGCTCTTCTTTGGTATCAAAGAACCTATTGAGAATAACCTCTAGATCAGAGGGCTGGTTGACAATTACTTCATCGACACCCGGAAAATTACGGAAGTTGTAACAATGACCGTTTGTTACAGCATAAGCCGGGGAATTGTTAAGAAAGTGTGGTTGAGTAGTTCCAAGTTTTCCTGATGCCAGCCGGGATGGTGGAAACGGATTGATTAAAAATACTGTGCATTTTCCTTCATAACTGTAAAGTACACCGATGCTATTGTAGGTTTTGTCTTTGGCTATTGACAAAAGTTCCCAGTTTACATTTTCTGAATCAGCTTCTTGATCAGGAATTCTATTGCCATATCGATCATAAATAGAAGCATTGGCAAGATTGCTTGTCACGACTAATGAGATTCCTACAAATAGCCCTCTGTGTAGCCACTTGTTCAGTCTATTCAACCTGTTCAACTCTGCCCTCTTATCTCCTATAAACGCAATTTTAGCCTTGATTAAAAAACTGTTCTAGAATTTTTGAAGACATTCCCACCTTTCGCTGTAAGATCGAGACGAACTAAAAAAGCGGCTTCCAATAGTGTTCAAGTCTTTAGCTCAACAAGTTTAAACCTTGTAAATTGCTAGTCACTCATCGCAATTCCCTTGCTCTAGTTACGGAAACAGGACAGGCAGTTCAGATGTCTGTCCACCATCCTAGTCCCTTCATTGTCCAGAATTTAGAGAGAGTTTTACCTGATTGGAATGTGCCTGTATTGTGGGTAGTAATTGTCTTGCAACAGTCTCGATATGAATTGGTAGAACGTACCCCTGAAGTTGAGCGGGAGAAAGAGCGACTTCGGGAGAAGTTTATGCGCTTCGGCTTTGATGTGGTGTTTAATTTACGCGATTCCTTTCAGGATAGCTCTGCTTCACGCAATTTCTCAAGTAACCTCATCGACCCCCGCACTGGCTATCCCTTACTCTCGCGCCCTGGAGAAATTCCCCACGATGACACGGCTGTAGTTAAAGCGCTTTTAGGCTTTCGGGTGATTCGCAATCAATGTCGCGTCTTAGAACATCCCACTTGGGGGAAAGCCGTTTATCCCAGTACCTTACTAACCTCTGCCCCTCCAAAAGTTATCAAACCTGTACTGAAAAGTGTGGCAGCCTTGCACGGTTGGCACAAATCAAGCAGACAGCCTCATCCCTTGTCCCTTGCAACTGACTCCTGAAAACCTCTAACAGGACAGAGCGATTACAATGAGGTGTCTTATTTTTTCTGACTCCTCCTATGACTGGCATCTATCCTGCGCCAACGCAACTCGAACGTCATCGGCAGCAATTTCCCGCCTTAGCTAATAAAGCCTATTTCAACTTTGGCGGTCAAGGCACGCTTCCTCAAGCTTCGCTGGACGCTATTCTACAAGCTTATGAATACGTGCAGCGACATGGCCCGTTCTCAGTTGGGGTGAATGCTTGGATTACGGAGGAAGGGAATCAAACACGACGTGCGATCGCATCAGAATTAAGTGTACCCACAGAAACCATTACCCTGACTGAAGATGTTACAGTTGGCTGCAATATTGGTCTGTGGGGGATAGACTGGCAAGCGGGCGACCATATGCTTCTCACCGATTGCGAACATCCAGGCATTATCGCCACTGCTCAAGAAATTGCCCGTCGGTTTAAGGTAGAAGTCTCCACCTGTCCAATTTTGGAAACTCTGAATCAGGGTGACCCCACAGCAGTCATCGCCCAACACTTACGACCGAATACGCGATTAGTAGTACTGAGTCACCTGCTTTGGAATACAGGTCAAGTATTGCCCGTTGCAGATATGGTTGACGCCTGTCGCAACTATTCTAGTAGTGCCCCAGTTCGAGTTTTGGTAGATGCGGCGCAGTCAGTCGGTTGCCTACCGTTGAATCTGACAGAATTGGGAGCAGATTTTTATGCCTTCACGGGTCATAAGTGGTTGTGTGGACCCGAAGGGATTGGCGGTCTTTACGTGCGACCGGATGCGATGGAAAGCCTTAGCCCTACTTTTATTGGTTGGCGTGGAATTACTATGGGGCAAGGTGGTAAACCCGTAGGTTGGAAGCCTAATGCACAGCGGTATGAAGTCGCCACGTCCGCTTATCCACTTTATGCGGGATTGCGAAGTGCGATCGCACTTCATCAGCAATGGGGAACGCCTCAAGAACGTTACGAACAAATTTGTCAGACGAGTGAGTACCTCTGGCAACGTTTATCTCAGCTAGATACTATCAAGTGTCTGCGAACTGCGCCGCCACAAGCAGGTCTAGTTTCCTTTGTATTAACTAACGGCGGTTCTCACAAGCAACTGGTAGACTCTCTCGAAGCACAAGGCTTTATGCTGCGAACCATCCTCGACCCCGACTGTGTTCGCGCCTGCGTTCATTACTTTACCAGCAACGAAGAGATTGACCGATTAATAGATGCAGTTAAAAGACTCGTGGCTGGAGGGTAGCCAAAAATTGTAGGGGCGACGTATGCGTCGCCCCTACATGATGCTAGGACTGAATAGACCTCTTGCAAAAGTTGATTTTTGCCCCCCTAGCCCCCCAATTTTGGGGGGAACCTGAATTCAAAGTCCCCCAGGATTGGGGGATTTAGGGGGCTTTTCAGGATTTATGCAAGAAGTCTAATGTGTAAGGTTAGGCGAACCGTGCCAGTAGCAGATTTAGGGACTTGCCAAGAAAGGAGCGATCGCTTAATCTGCTCAATTAACGCCGTATCTTTAAGCGTTGAGGCTTTCTCATCCAACACAATCCGCTTCACGCGACCCCTTTGTACAGAAAACTCAAACACAATTTCTCCGCTAAAGCCAACTGATAAGTTTAGCTGTTGCAAATATTGTGTCAGAGCAAGAGTTGCTGCTGCATCCAAGCCCGTGACACTGACGATTTGCAACTGTAAAGGTAAGGACGCTGGTGTCGGAGCATGATCATACCCTTCTGCTAAAGTAAATAACTCGTGTTCTTCCTCAACAAGACTAGGATCGATCAAGGTGATATCAAAATCATCAAGCTGCTCTACAAGTCGCTCTACATATGCTGATGGAGATGGGGCTGAGGGACGCGATGGTGGTGCAAGAAAACTCTCAAAGTGGTGAGAACCGCTATCCCTTCTTCGCCGTTGTCGCACTACAGGCGGAAGGGAAGTAAACATTGAGCCAACAGTTCCTTGGTAGCTTACGCCTTCAGGCATTTCTACTGGCACTTGCATGGATAGAGATGCATCTTCTGGATTCACCCGCACGTCATCACTCACCGCCACAAAAGCCGTGTATTGCGACAACAATTGATAGGTTAAAGCTGTATCCGTAACCGCCTCTACCCCAGCTTTAGTTTCAACGCCGACCATTTCCTTCATCAAGTCTTTAATACGCGCCCGTCCCCAAAGTTGAGCAATCGCTGAATTACCCGTTTCCTCAAAATTGAGATTAAAAGTCTTCTCGTATTGATTGCCACTTGCAGCATTACCAGTAATGGAGAGATTACCATCTGTGCGATCGCATTTTCGACCAAATAGAACTAAAGGCTGTTCAGCAAATAAATCCGGTGCAATTGAAGGGTAAATTATCGGTGCTTCTCCCGTACCGTCCCAGCTAATTTGAATATCCGTCAGTACAGGATTATTGATTTGTCGGAAGAACTTTTCTGCGACTTCTTCAGTGGGTTCATCCTGACGAACGATTTGAGATGTTCCTCGTCCAATTTCGGCAATACGATTGAGCAGGAAGCGATTAACAGAACTGCCAACACCAAAACTATAGAGGCGATTTCCTGATTTGAGTTCTCGTTGTACTTCTGCCAGGATTTCATTTTCATTACCGATATAACCATCGGTTAGTAGTACGATACTCCGCAACCGTCCTGCTGGTGCTTCGGGGAACTTCAGCACCGCTTGAATGCCTGGGAGTAAGTAAGTCCCACCATTAGCTTGCAACTGATTGATATAGTTAATTGCCAAGGCACGATTTTGCGCTGTATTCGGCAGAGGTGCGGCTGACAACTGCTGAGTGGTATTGGAAAAATCAATAATAGTGAAAGTATCGTTAGGATTCAACCCATTGATAAAACGGCGCATCAGTTCCTGGCATTTCCGCAGTGGATCGCCGTGTTGGGAACCAGAGGTATCCATCAGGAATACCACATCTTTGGCGACAATCTCATTACTACGATATTCCAAGGCTGGGATAAGATAAACAGCAAAATGTCCGCCTCGTTCATCAGCTTGAGTCAGTACCGTAGCTTGGGTATTGTCACCCGCCACCTGATAGCGTAAAATTAAATCTTTGTTGGGAATAGTGTCTTCTTTACCCAGCTTCAATCGCACTATTTGCCCTTCATGTTCGATGTCCAACTGGTGGGAAGTAGAGCGAACATTACTAACTGGAATACCCGCATCAATCTCTACGGTTACGCCAATATCATGTGCAGAACGGGTATCGGGAGGGACGATTGGTGGATTAATTCGCGAAGCATCAGGCACAATAGC
>DATNQT010000540.1:0-7011 GCA_036703885.1 Candidatus Sericytochromatia bacterium | reverse complement strand
TGTATATGCAGAAGGCTCACTATGGCTACCAACTTTGGGGTGCTAAACGCAAAGTGGAGAATTTAGAAGAAAAATATCCCCAGTTGCTAGCTAGAAAATCGGCAACAGCAACAGCCGCAACTAAAAATACTAAAACCACTACGACGACAACTGAGAGTGGTTCAAGTTCATGCCTAGATTTAGCCACAGTCATGAAAGCTAGCCAAGCTATTTCCGGTGAAATTGTGCTAGATAAGCTACTGGCAAAATTGATGAAGATTATCATCGAGAATGCCGGGGCGCAAAAAGGCTTCCTAATTTTAGAATCCAAGGGCAAACTGCTAATTGAAGTAAAAGGTTCAGTGGATTGGGATAACGTCGCGGTGTTGCAGTCAATCCCTGTAGAGGCTAAGGCGTCTACGTATCTACCAGTGACGCTCATTAATTATGTTGCCCGTACCAAGGAAAGTGTGGTCTTAAATGATGCTACTCGTGAGGGTAAATTTACACTTGACTCCTACATCCAGGAGAGTAAGCCCAAGTCAATTCTGTGTGCGCCCCTGATTAATCAAGGTCAACTCAGTGGGATTGTCTATCTAGAAAATAATCTAACCACAGGGGCTTTTACAGCAGACCGACTGGAGATGTTAAATCTCTTGTCTACTCAGGCGGCAATTTCGATTGAAAATGCCCGCCTCTACACGAACATGGAAGAACTTAATAAGGCTTACTTTCGCTTTGTCCCCCGTCAATTTCTCCAGTTTCTGGAAAAGGAAAGCATTGTCGAAGTCGAATTAGGTGACCAGGTGCAGAAGGAGATGTCGGTGCTATTTGCTGACATTCGCGATTTCACCTCCATGTCGGAAAATATGACACCAGCAGAGAATTTCAAATTTATCAACTCCTATCTAAGTCGCATGGAACCTGCCATTAATGCAAATCATGGGTTTGTTGATAAATACATTGGTGATGGCATTATGGCACTGTTTAGCGGCGGTGCAGATGATGCTGTCAAAGCAGGGATTACCATGCTGCATCGACTGGCTGAATATAATCAATATCGTGTTGAGAAGGGATGTATTCCGATAAGAATTGGGATTGGTATCAATACAGGCTCTTTGATGCTGGGTACAGTTGGCGGTCGCTCCCGGATGGATGGTACTGTGATTAGCGATACGGTTAATTTAGCCTCTCGCATAGAAGGACTAACAAAAAATTATGGGGTGTCGCTGTTAATTTCTCACCAAACTTTTGAACAGTTACAAGATGCTAACCAGTATGCATTACGCATGATAGCTAAGGTTAAGGTTAAGGGAAAATCAGCAGCGGTAACCGTCTATGAAGTATTTGATGCCGACTTGCTGGAAATCCGAGAGGGCAAGTTAGTCACAAAAACAGAATTTGAACAAGCGTTATTGCTCTACGAGCGGGGTTCTTTCAAGGAAGCGGCACAAAGATTTCAAGATATATTGAGCATTAACCCGAAGGATACAGTTGCTCAAATCTATTTGGAAGACTGTCAAGGCGTTATTCAATCCCTAGAGCTGTCGCTTAGAACAGGTTCTCGGAGCGTGCAAAGTGATGAAAGACGGGACTGAAAACCTGTGCAGTACTCATCCCTAGTTTTTAGGACTTACCCATTGTACCGATTGTCCTCAGTTCAACTAACAAAAGTCCTGTAAGCAGTGAGATGAGAGCAGCTGCATAAAATACTCCTTCTAGTCCACCGTAACCCAGCACTGGCGCTAGCAGAATTGGGGAAAGGAATTGTCCCAAGAAGCCTACCCCCGTTCCCATTGCCAGCACACTAGACTTTTGTTCTGTGGGAGCCAAGTTTGCTAAAGTGCCGTAAAGCGTAGGTAGTACGATGCCGAATCCTACACCAAATAAGACAGCGGCTAACAAAATCCAGGTAAGCTGGTGCAGTAGCGGGATTGTTGTCAACGTCACAGCCATTAATCCACATCCCAAAGCTATAGCTTTGGCGGTTCCCAAAGTTTTTTCGAGCCATCGAATGCCAACTGCCGATATCGCTGCTGCTCCGATCGCTCTTGTTGCTAATACAATTCCATTGAGAACGGTACTAGCTCCAATGGTTTCCTTGAGGTAGAGTGGGGCGTAAATCACGACGGCATACATCGCAACAGAGGCGAGGGTGAGGGCAAGTAAAATACGCACGGTGTAGGGATGCCCCAAAACTGTAGTCAGTTTAACAGCCGAGTCTTTTGCCGTTGCCTTTTCTCGTGACTTCGCGGGGGACTTTTCTTTCAGGAGTAGCGCTGCCAACAAGGCTAGTGGTAGCCCCAGTCCATAAAGATAAAAGGCATATTGCCAATGCAAGGAACCAACCCAGCCTCCTATGAGTGGGAAAGCAATGCCAGTGAGGGTCAAAGTAGTGGTAGCGTAGCCCAATGCTTGCGATCGCGCTTCGCCTTCATACATACTCGCCAGCAACCCTAGACTCGCGGCGGCAATACCACCACTGGCAGCACCCAGCAATCCTCGCATGACTAAAAGTGGTTCGAGGGTGTGTATAAAGGCTCCTGCTATTCCAAACAGAGCGTACAGAATCAGCGAAGGAACAAGCACGCGCAACCTTCCTACTCGATCTGCCAAGATTCCCAGTGGAGGGCTGAATAGTCCAATGGTCAAGCAATGAATAGTCACCAAGTTAGCTGCCAATCCTGGATCGAAGTGGAGTTGTTGCACCATCTCTGGCAGAATTGGAGCAATAACGCCCCCCGCAACACTAGTGAGGGAGCCTGCTAACAGTAGTACTAACAGCTTGGAATCGCGTAACATCGTTAATACAGACAACTTTAATCTTTCGTAACAATAACCTAAGATACTTAGATTTAGATCGTTTAGACGAGGTTGCGGCTGTTTTGGTTCATGGCAAGTAATTGATTGACTAAAGGGAGTGTCGGAAGCTAAATATTGTCAGATAAACAGGCAACAGAGGCACTGGTTTATGGAACTGGCTACAACCCTAACAAGCCAGACAGTTCAGAACGCTGTCAGAGAAGTAGGCATCAACCCAAACTACTGGTATCCGGTTGGCTGGGCAAACCAACTCCTACCCGGCAACGTCATGCGTATAGTGATTTGGCGGCAGGCGATCGCGGTTTACCGGGATACAAACGGTCAAATCCATGCCTTAGAGGATGCCTGCCCTCACAAAGGCGTAGCACTGCATAAGGGTAAAGTCCAAGGTTGTCACCTGACTTGTAGTTATCATGGTTGGGAATTTAATGGTACTGGCGAATGCGTGAACGTTCCCTACCTTCCCAAACAACAAAAACTGCCCCGTGCTTCAGTCCGCAGCTACCCAATCCAAGAAAAATATAATCTGATTTGGGTCTTTCCTGGCGAACCTGCCCTAGCTGCCACCTGCCAACCACCGGATATACCAGAATTTGAACATCCAGACTGGTTCGTGGTGCCAGTGTCAGCCCAGATGCCAGCTCATTTTTCTATCTGCAATGAAAACTCAATGGATGTTTTTCATGGGTATCTGCACCAAAATCTCCAAGGCTGGTTCGATCCGGTGCTAAAGAGTCTGCGGGAAACGGAAGGCAGTGTATGTGCTGACTATGAGGTTTCCTACAAAGGTTACATGGCGAAGTTTTTAGGATTAAGCGATCGCGCCGATGAAATCACCACTCGCACCATTTCCGTCGAATATCGCTACCCACATTACTACACCCATCTTGAGGGCATTTCCACGCTTTACCTAATGCGGTTACCTATAGAATCAACACAAAGTCGCTCGTTTGCCCTCTTCTTTCTGAAAATTCGCCTGCCTAAATGGCTGCGGAAGCGGCTTGAACCGATGCTGCAAAGCCTCCTGAGACGCTTCGTGTTTATGAGATTTATCGCTCAAGATATAGAAATGATGGAGAGCGAGCAGCAAACTTATCTAGCAAACCGAGAGCGGCGCTACGTCGAAATCAATCCCGCAATTATTGCAGTTGAACGTCTCATGATCCGGCAATATGAACAAATTATGCAAAGATCTAGTCTAACTGCATACGATTCCGAACCGACGAGCTGAGGCAATGGCTTCAGGTCAAGTTCAAGCTAGCAAAGACAATCTGATGGGATAAAAGCAAATGCATTAAAAGCCGCAGAGACTATAGCCAGTCTTCGACGAAATCTGAGTTGAGTTCTCAATCTAGGAGCAGCTTACAGGTGAACGCTAACCATAAAATAGTAAATCCGCTTGGATATTCTCCAAGAAAACACTACTTTATACCTGAAATTCAGAAACCTTGTACGAAAATATACTGGTGAATTAAAGACATCGCTAATCTGGGAAAAGGTGAGAGGAGTAAATTTGTGCAACTGATCAAAGAGTATGTCCAGCTTTGGTATGAAAGTGAACTTGACCCCGATGAGTATCTTTGTCATCAGAAGCAGGGAAACTTAGTCGAAATTGAAGCGGTTGCCACAGGCGAGCGTCAGACAGTCTTGACTTTCTGCACCAATGATGTATTAGGCTTGGTTCAGGAAGAAGCAGTGAAGCAGGCGGCAATTGATGCCATTCTCCAGTATGGAACGTCGAATAGTTCCTGCTCAGTTTTGAGCGGTCGGATCGATCTACATCGCCAACTGGAAGCGGAGATTTCGGCGTTTAAGCACCTACCACACACACAGCTTTTCCTCAATGCTTGGATGGCAATGCAAGCGTTGATGGATGCCTTCTGTCACTTCGCGATTCCTGTACCCGGATTTCAGAACACCCGTGAAACGTTAATTCTCACCGATGTACTGAACCACGGCTGCATTGTTTCAGCGATCGCTAATGCGGGTACTCGTTCCGGTAAACTGTTCGGTCATAGTCCCCGCGTCCGCGTTAAAGCCTATCGTCACTGTGATACCGATGATTTAGCCCGCAAGCTGCGTCGCCACGCTCAACCTAATGACCGGATTATGGTGGTATCCGATGCTGTATTTTCAATGGATGGAGATATCGCACCGCTACCCGATATGATTGACGTGATGCAAAGCTACGATGGCAGCGTGCTGGTGATGGATGAAGCTCATGCTAGCGGTGCGATTGGGGCTACGGGTCGAGGCATTTACGAACACTTCGGGATTTTGCCACAATATGCGATCGAGCGGGGCATCGTGCCGCTGATTATGACCACGTTTTCTAAGTTTGCCGCCTCAGCAGGTGCTGCCATCAGTTCTCATGTAGCTGAACTTATTCCCTTATTGAACGTCTCTCCTACCTCAATTGGCACGATTTCCTTATCGCCACCTCTAACAGCAGCCGCTTTGGAAAGCGTGCGGCAGGTGCGTCAGTTTCCCGAACGGGTGAAAGCCCTTCAGGATAATACACGGTATTTGCGATCGCGTCTGGAAGCCCATGATTTTGCAACCGTTGGCGAAACGAATGTAGTGCCTGTGATTTTGCCAGAAGAAACCAATCCCAAGCTTTTTGCCAGACAAATGATGGAGCATCATGGAATTTGGGTTTCTCCCATCTGGTTTATTGCCAAACCCCGCCTTCGTATTACCGTTAACGCCCTCCATACCCAGGAAGAAATGGATAGGTTAGTTGCGGCTATGGTGGCAACGCGGGACTTGTTGTATAAACCCATGATTAGTGCTTAATTATTGTCATTGGTCATTGGTCATTGGTCATTAGTTATTGGTCATTGGTCATTGGTCATTAGTTCTTAACAAAGGACAAAAGACAAATGACGAAGGACAACTATTTATCAGCTCACATTCGGGTTGTTACTACTCCAGCAGATAGCCAAATGTTTCTGGATGTGCCAGCACGGGTTTATGCTGATGACCCCTATTGGGTGCCACCCTTGCGCAGTGATATTGCCAAGCAGTTCGCACCCACAAATCCTTTCTTTCAATATGGAAAGTTACAGCAGTTTATTGCCCTAGATAAAGAGGCAAAAAATCCTCGGGCAGTAGGGCGGATTGTTGCAGCTGTAAATCAGCGGTTAATTGAGCGTGAAGGCAAGAATGTAGGTCTATTTGGATTTTTTGAATGCGTTCCGAATTTTGCCGTTGCTCAAGCCTTACTTGATGCTGCCTGCCAGTGGCTGCGAGAGCAAGGTATGGCAGTTGTGCGGGGACCAATCGACCTATCAACTCATAACAATTGTTTATTTTTAGTCGATGGCTTTGGCTCACCACCAATGGTGATGATGCCCTACAATCCACCCTACTATCCAGAATTTATGGAGCGGGATGGTTGGTATAAAGCTAAGGATGCCTATGCTTATGACTTTCGTTTAGACAAACCCCTCCCAGCAGAATTTGAGAAAGCCTATGGAATTGCTTGTAAATCTGGCGTTACCTTCCGTCCTCTAAGAACTAAAGGTGAAGGATTTGAACAAGATGCTTTAAGTCTTTATCATCTCTTCACTAGTGCTTTTTTCAATAACTGGAGTTCTACACCCCGTACTGAGGAAGAATTTTTGGAAGAAGCTAAATCCCTACAAACCTTAGTAGACCCAGATGTCTTTCCCATTGCAGAATACAACGGCGAAATGGTTGGCTTTTTTATGGGATTACCAGACTACAACATCCCCCTCAAATACGTTGGGGGAAAACTAAACTGGCTGGGAATTCTCAAATTTCTTTGGTATCGCCGTCAAATTGACCAAGGACGTGTCATTGCCATTTGTTCACTGCCAGAATATCGTCGAAAAATGGTACCTTTAGCGTTAATTTATTTAGGGATGCAAGGAGGAATCCAAAAAGGTAAGCCTTATAAACGCGCAGAACTTTCTTGGGTTTATGAAGATAATTTTTCCTCCCGCAAGTTAATCGAAGCATCAGGTGGGAAGATTAATAAGACTTATCGAATTTATGAAAATGTTTTGTAAAAGTATTAGAACAGAAAGACATTAGAGTTTATTTTTTGAGTCATTCTTCTTAGTTCACCGGCACAACCTGTTTTACATCCATGACGAATTCACAGAGGTTAACTTTGGTATATTGTCCACACCTTCTTTAAGGTTCAAGTAGTTAGTTAGAGGTAACAATAGGGTTGTTGGGATT
>DATNQT010000539.1:0-6767 GCA_036703885.1 Candidatus Sericytochromatia bacterium | reverse complement strand
TAATTAGGGCATTGCTCAAGATGCTATTGCTCAGGATGGCATTGCTCAAAATGGTACGGCTCAGGTTAGCGCCACTGAGAATCGCTCCACTCAAGTTAGCGCCACTGAGGATCGCTCCATTCAGGTTAGCGCTGCTGAGGTTAGTAGCACTGAGGTTAGCGCCACTCAAGTTGGCATCACTCAGGTCAGTACCAAACAAGTTAGCACTGCTTAGGTTGGCACTAAATAGGTTAGCGCCGCTCAGATTAGCACTGAACAGGTTAGCATTCTTTAAATTGATACTGCTGAGGTTAGCGCCGCTCAAGTTGGTACCGCTGAGATCGGCACCAACGAAATCTTCAGCCGCATTGAGACCAGCAATCCGTGCTAGCTCAAAGAAATCTTTAGTTTCTGTTCGGCGTATGCGCTGGATCAGCTCTTGAACTTCCAAACGAAAGTCTTGTTCAGGCATCTTGCAACCTTACCTAAATTAAATATGCTGTTGATTTTGCAGGTAAAAAATACTTAAGGGAAACGAATAGCTCCACCGGAAAGAGCGGTCGCTCACCTCACATTGATTCGGAACATCCTTTAAAGTCTCTGTAAGGCTCGTTGGACAAAGTTTTCAAACTCATTCCAGCCGTTGTAGCCACCATTAACCAGCTTGCGGACAAGCCGCCAGTCGCCCTCCTGGGCTGCCCGATCTATCTCGCGATCATAAAAGTAACAAGCCAGAATTTTAGCTCCTACTTTGGCGTCTAGGGCAAGTTCGGGATTGTCTTCCAGAGCATTACCTAACCCTAGTTTTTGCCCGTAATCCCGGTAATTGGCTCGACCCGTGATTTGAATAAACCCACGTCCGTGGTAACGCGCACCGTCTCCAGGCTTACAATTGCCTAAGTCATCGCGATCTTCATACATTTCAGTGAAGTAGCTATCACCACCGTATTCATTAATCGGACAGAAACCACCGGTTTCCACGCCAATAGTTGCGATCGCGGCAATCAGCGTTGGTTTGTCGAGAATACCCTTTTCCTGAAGAGCTTCTAGCACCCCAGGTAGATAAGTTTGAGTCTCCTTGAGAGGACATTCAAGGATTTCAGCAACCACTTCAGGGGTAGCAAGCGGTGGAGGTGGAGGCGGTGCTGGCTTGGCAACAGGAGGGGGTAGGGGCGGTGGTGGCATGGTAGGAGGCAGCGGGGTAACTGCTCCCTTATTGCCATTTGTCCCAATCTGAACACTGCCAATTTGAGCAGGAGTGACAAAATCATCGTCATCCTCTTCAAGCGCCGCCACTGTCACTGAGTTGAAAGAAATGGTTGCTGAATTAGGGGAGGGAGTGGTTAAGTTAAATTTCCCCGGCATTCCGCCAATTTGAGCGGGACTAACAAAGTCATCTTCATCTTCTTCAAGTGCAAGCCCTGGCGCTGGGTTGGAATTAATGGGCGCTGAACCAAATGGAGCGCTGGTTGAGGGAAATCTTCCTGGGCTACCCGGTGGCCCCACTCGCTGATTTTGGAGTTGAGCGGGGGTAAGAAATTCATCCTCACCTTCTTCAGGCATACCGTGTGGGATAGAAGGATTGTATCCAGGTTGAATACGATTAGGAAACTGAGGTCTACTCGGAGGAGGAGGCGGGGGCTGTCGCAATTGCTCCTGCAAGTGCTTATCGGCAAGCGCTATATTTCGCTCAATTGTGGCTTGCGTTTTTTCCTTTAACTGTACCTCTGTCTGCGAGGTTTGGCTGACATAGCCTTCTACATCTTTTTGAATGATGTTTTCAATGTTTGCCGCAAACGTTGCATAGGCATCGTTATGGTCTTTAGCGCCGCTATAAGGGCCACTCAGTTGAAAGAATTGCCAGCCCTCAATCTTCATCCCTTCTGCCGAGTTGCGATATCGACGATAGCTTTCACCATAATGAAACAACTCTTCAACTGCCGCGCTGATCGCAACAACTTGACTCAGAGCAAAGGCAGTCCAACCAAAGATTTCTCTTAATCTAGCTTCCCTACCATTAGCATTGATACTGTTTACACTTACCAAAGCGGGAACAATGACGCCCCCAATAATTGTCAGTAGTCGCAAGAGATAGTATCGGTCACGAGACTTAGTAGCGCGACCTTCCAGCCACAGTAGTTGATCGAGCCAGCGACCTTTCATAAACCGCTTTTGTAATTCAGTCAGAGTGATTGCCTCGATCAACCCATTCATCTCTTGCTTGAGATAGTCCTTATAAGTACTCTTTTTTGACTTTTTTCGTTCCGGTTTCATCGTTCGGCTCTCCCTTGCTTGAGATTGCCAGAATGGTTCGACATTATTGACTCCCTGAAGTTAATTCTGTTTTGAAAATTCTAAAAATGGGGTCTAGTATTCACCAATCTAGTTCTGAAACGTGAATAATTTGTGAATCAAGCTTCTGTAGAACATTACAGAGATTTAGTACTTATCTAAATCAATTTGGTAGATTACTAGGAACTGGAGGTTACCGAACCTTTAGTGAATAGCTAGGGTGAAGAGATTTTCATGATTCCTTGTGAGTAGTTTTCTCGTGGCTTGTCTATCTGTTAGATGCGTAATATCCTCGATAGCATCCTCCTAATCATCCAAGTGACGCGAGCGGGGTTCTTCATCAGGTTGATCGCGTGGATCTGTCCAGAGGCAGTTAGCTTTGTTGCCCTGTCATCAGTTGCTTCGCCGCGTAGCGCTGCCGCAAGCTTATCAGCTGTCCGTCCACTACCATCTAGAGTGACTACGGGGCGATTGGCTCGTAGGCTGTTGGAGACATCTTGCAGAGTAATCTCGCCCCCGTTAATGACCAAGGTGCATGAGGCAAACCCTTCAGATATCACGCTGGCAAGGCTAGCTAACCAAGGCGATTCATCACCCCAATTGCAGCCAGGAACCAGCACAAAATGAGTATGGTGGGGTTCCAGTAGTGCTGCACCCGAAGAAGGTGGAGGAAGATCGGGAAGAATCACTGTTCCATAAGCTGCCACACCAATCAAAGGGAAGGTTGCACCAATTTGGCTACGAGCTTGCCCGATCAACCGCATAATGCCAGCATCCGTCCCACCATCCACAACAGCCACTCTCAGTTCTTGAGCAATGGGGGCAATCTCTTCTACAAATAGCCGTTGTAAGCGGTTCATGTCTGCTTCGCTAATTCCACTTGCTCCGCCCACCAGCACCAAAGTCGGACGTTTATTGGAAAGACCAAGCTTGTGCAAAGCCTCGGACAATTCACTAAAACTATGGATTTGAATAACCTCTGCTGTAAGTTTATTGGCAAAAGTATACCTAAAGGGTGTTTTCATTTCATGACAACCCATGGTGCAAGGTGCTGACAAACAGTTTAACTGTGAAACTAACAATCTGTTTGTAATGATTTTGTGAAAATCATTGCTTTGTGTTGTCGTTAACGACTAACCCTTGATGGAAAAAGACTTTCGTCAATTTTCAACCGTCAATAATAATCCTTAGGAATGCGCGGCGTTAAATACTTGCTTGCTGCTCAGTACAATTTGACCTTTTCACTGACAAACCTCGCTGGATTCTTCACTTTCTCGGTATGCATTGCCAGAGATGTTATCGTCTGATTCGCTGAGTAACTTGCTGGATATGGGGTCTAATACATTCCCTTTGTTCCAATACATAAACTTTGTTATATCGATATGCTCTACAACCCCTCCTAGTTGGCGTACCTGCCGCACCATATCGCCAGTACCACCCGCATTACCCTCTTTGCCGTCCCATAGGACAACCAGCCGCACTCGCTCGATGCCGTACATTAGGGTTGAGTAGAGTGCCCAACGATTGTTGCGCTCATAAGCATTGTCTCCATCAGGTACTGCTCCAAGTCTCTCAGGCTGGAAATGCATGGTGAGATTGGGATGATGCTGGATTTTGTAGAAACGCGCTACCCAATCATCGCCAGCAAAGCTCACTGAATCTTGAATAAATTCAGGCTGATAGAACGGAAGAAAAACTTCAACCTTCATATTGCGGCGCAAACAGGCTTCGATAAACAAAATATCTGCCCCACAAGCGGCTCCAGGGGCAATAGCCATGCTATTTGAACAGGGTTTTAAGGCATCTAGTACCTCCTCAATTTTTTGGAGAGCTTCGCTTTCCATTGCTGCTGGAAAACGAGGCTTTAGGCGATCGGGGTGGTCGATCATGTGACCGGAAAAAAGGAAAACTTGCGCCGGTTCATGATCAATCTGCGAGGCAACGGCTTTCTCTTGGTGTTCAAATCTATCCAACTCTGTTTGGAGAACGGCAATGCCAGCCTTGACATGCTCGGAGCGAAAATTTAGTAAATCCAATAACTCTAGTTGACCGAGCGTAGACTTTAAATCAAATTTACTTTTCCACGCTAGGGTAAGCGCCTTTTTGTAGGCTCTTGTCACCTGTTTTGGGTCTTGGGCTGTGCAGACTGCAAAATCACTTAGAGAGATATATACCCAAGAATCGTGGGCATCACTTGTGGCGACACTTTCCAGACAAAATTGAACCGCTCCTTTTAGTACGGGTAACTGTTGCCTGAAGGCTTCGTCTTCCGGGTCAATGTCTATACCAACCTGCTGCGATAGGTGCTCTAGGACTGCTAATAAGGTAAGAGCATTGATGCCCGAATAATAGTGATTCTGATTTAAACGGTAGCCTTTAAGGTAAGTCTCAATGGATTTTTTCAGCAAGTGGCTGTACTCGTAAGCAACTTTTAAGCGCTCTTCTTGACTAGCTATGTCTACCCATTCATTCCGCCACCGTTCTTTATAAATCCGTGCCAGAATACATATCGCCTCGATATTACTGGGTTCGTCCTGTAGTAACCCCTCCAATTTAACGATCGCCTCATCAAATTGCTTCAGCCGACTCAGGTGAAACGCTTCCTGCCGTCGAAACTCCGAATTTTTAGCATTGATTTTCAGACCTTGGCGGTACTCTTTTAGAGCAAGTGCATGATTCCCCAAATCCGTTAAAGCTTTACCTGCTACCGCAAGCGCTTCTTCTTGAATCAGGGGATTGCTCACCTCTTCAGTTAATAGCAAGACATCGCCGATCCGCTTTTGTCGTTTGGCAAGTGTCACCCGCTCCTGCCATTCTTTAAACTCCTGCCAATAGCCTGTTGCTAGAGGTGTTCGCAGTGCCTTGCGATCGGGTTCGCATAAACCCGTTAATAAGTTGAAAATCGGACTGTGAATCCGGCTCTCATCTGACTCCCAAGTGTCACGAGCCATTTTGATGATCGCCTGCTTATCTTTCTCTAGATATTGGGGGTCTGGCTTACCATTCTCGTCGCACTGATAAGGAATGGTGCGGACGTTGAAGATATCGTAGGGCATATAAGCTCGCCCTGACTGAATGTGAATCAGCCCCCGCTTGCGTAGGGCGTGGCGAACGCCCAATTCATAAAAAACATTGGCATTATCAATACTCAAATCAGCAAGAACCAAATCCGCTAGCAAAAGCTCCTGGAACATATCGCTTAAAATGTCGCCACTAACGCTTTCTTCATCTGCTCGGAAAGACTCAAACCCACACTCTTCCAAAGCAGGTTTAATTAAGTGTTGATAAATGCTGTCGAAATCTATCCAACCGCCATCCGGTCCCTTTTTTCGACCAAAAGGCATAACGACAAAAGCATGGGGTAATCCCTTGTTGATTTGTTTTTTTTGCTCCTCTTGTACGATCAAGTCAAGTTTTTCGATCGCAGGTTCCTTGGGTACGATTTCTGCTTCTACTGGGAATATTTCTACTACCGTCTGCTTTGGTAATAGGGCTTGGTTAATCTCACTGGGGGCAGGATTGGCGATGACCTGGTTCAGTAAATCGTTGTTTGTATACTGCAAGTCAGGGGCTGCCTGACGCATTTGGAGAATATGTTGATCGTGCTGGCTCCAAAGTACTTTTTCTGTAGCGAGTACTAATTTAAAAAATTCATCACCTGTTCGTTCTTCTGAGCTTAAACTTTGCCAGCGATCGCGAATAAGATTCAACTCAAGAATTACTTGGTTGTAATTGCTAACCAGCGAGTCGAGTCTACCTACTTCCAACCAAGTGGTTAAAGCCACTCCCACTGAGGTTGTAAAAGCTACCCAAATGCTAAAATTGCCCCCCAAGCTAGCGATAACTGCACTCAATCCACCCAAAGTAAAAATGCTGATTTGTAAGCGAGTTCGAGTAGCATAGGATTTTGCTAATTCTTGGGAATACCATTTTAGTTGCGCTTCTAAGCGATAGTTTAGGTAGTCGTCAGCTAGCAAATCGTTAAAGCCTGGGTCGGTATTTTCAGTGTCGGGGGAATCATCAGGGGGAATTTTTCCTGCATAGAGTTTGAGTACCCAATTTCCCTCAATTGTCTCAAGTACTTGGCGCTGAATAGTTATTACTCGCTGTGCTAGCCACTGATGACGCTTGGCTTGCCCTTGTAACAACGTCCGGTACAGGTAAATGTCTTTTCTAATTGCCTGAGCACCCATACTAAGAACTATCCAGGATTGTCCTTGTTGAAGCTTATTAGCAAAAACTAGAATAATTAAGCCGACAATCGGAACTAAAATCAAACTGACTTGGAGCGCTTCACCAAGAGGTGATGCCTTGATGCTGTTATCAATACTTACAGTAATGACGGCAAGTAATATGGCGATCGCACTCAACACTAGAGCCACACTTCTTAGTCTTAGGTACTGAACGGACGCCGACTTGGCATTTGTGGCGAGTTGAGCGTAACGCTGCCAAGCTGTTTCTAAGGCTAAGGATTCAACGCTAGTATCATTATCAAT
>DATNQT010000538.1:0-4882 GCA_036703885.1 Candidatus Sericytochromatia bacterium | reverse complement strand
ACCAGCTAACGAGAGATAGGTAAGCGGTTTCCACTCTACCCGACGACGCCCGACACCAATTCCTGTTAAAGCTGCACCAAGCGTGAGTAAGCCGGTCCAGCTGGTAAAGTAATTGAGACGCAATACTATCGCCAATAGAGCGTAGAGTAGCGGCAATATCTCAATACTGGTTAGGGGAATAGGGCGACGGTACTTGATACTCCAAATGTCAGCAACAAAGAGCGTTGTCAATCCCAGGATAATAGTGACAGTTGCCAGCTCCAAGGCTGAACCACCTGCTAGTAAAATCCCTTCGGCGAAGATGAGTTCAACCGCCCAACTCAGGCTGTAAACTCCAATGTTTTTGGGTTGTTGCCAGCAACGATAGATGACTGCGATACCAATCAAGACAGACGCGGCTAAGTACTGCCAGTCAAAAGAGATAAATTTTGCATAAGTAACTAGGCACTGCAACGTTAGCATTACTAACTCAATGCAACACAAGCCAATTGCCCAGTTATCAAACGCTTGAGCATACAAGGCGGCTAGTGTACCGGGGCGGTGTTGGAGTAGAGTGCGTAGGAGCCACAAAACGAGAATCGCGATCGCAACCACTAAAAACCAATTAGTTGAGAATCGCATTAATTCTGGAACACCGTCCCATAGCAGCATCCAGACGAATATCAGACCAAATCCTACATTAGTGACAGCCGCCGCTAACTGCTTCAAGTAGCGTGTATTAACCCACATCAACCCCGTAGCTATTCCCAAACAGACTAATCGGGTTTCGGGAAGTGGCAGCGTTAGGAATTGTAGTGTAGCCAAAGCCGCAACACTGAACCAGGCAGCCTGTGTTCGTCGCGGTTCACCTGTAACACTGGCAACTCCAGTCAGAGCAAGTGGTGTCAGCAGCCACAAAAGCCCATATTTCTGAGTTACTGATGTAAAAATCGTTCCGGAGGGATAAGCATAATCGAACAGCAATACATAACTTAAGCCGGACAGGGCGAAGCCAAGATGCCATGCACTGCGTTGCCAAATTGGGGAGTGGAGAGTAGGAAGTAGAGAGTCGGGAAGATTGCTGTAGCTCCATTCGACTACCATTACAACGAGTAAAATGCCTGCCCAAGCGGGTTGGCTCAAGTTGGGGAGTAGCCAGTCAATTGCTGATGTTAGGGTGAGTAATCCTGTTATATGGGTCAAATAGACCAAACCCTTACGGGTGGGCGTCCAACGGACGGTTACGGCTGCCAGAGTGATGGTTGATAAGAGTAGATTAAGCGATCGCAAGCTCGGACTAGCTAAACTGACTAAAGCCAACACTAATCCCAAACAGAAGGTCAGCCGTTCTCCAAAGCGAGCTAACTTAGCATGATGAGCGCGATAAATCCAATCTGTTAGCACGACCATTGCGATCGCATAGGGAAATAGCCCTAGACTCAGCAAAGCCTCAGGGTTGGTTCGAGAGTTAGTCAGTTGGGTAAAAAATGCGACAATCCCTTGCTGCCATCCTAGAGGTAGCAATTGCCAAACTAACCAATGCGCCTGCAAGCCAATCACAAAAATGGCAACTAGGTCACGACGCAGCCAATACCGCTGCAAGCGATTTGCGAAAAACCATAAACCCAGTCCACTGACGATAGTAGCTTGCCAGGGAACCGTCTCTCCTACCGAAACTAGCCAACCAATTACTAATAAACTACCTCCAATCCCTTCCCAAATTTTGGACTGGAAGGAAGCGGGTTGTGATGTTGCCTGCGGCGACTGTCCCAACCGTACAAACAGCCAACCACAAATTCCAATCGCTAATCCTAATTGTGCAACTGGTAGCTGAATTACAAAAATTGCCCGTCCCAGTAATACTGTTAGAGCATAAATAATGATGGAATTGCCAATAGAAGGTTGTATATCTATAGCAGGTGCATCGGCTGATGTTACCTGGGGTGTCAATGACTGCGACAGACCAAAGCGCTTTGGTAGAACAAGGGCAGTTCCCACCATGCCTAAATAAACAGCCACGAATGGAAATGCCGACCAGTGCCAGCCCCAATGCAGGTAACTCAGCCATAAAAGCAATGTTGAGCTAGAAGCAAGGCGTGATGAATTATCTCTAATTTCTTGATGGAGTAGTGTAATAGTGGTAAGGGTAATAGCTGCGATCGCAACGACAATCCATTCCCCAGGATGACGCCACAAGCGAAAGCTATCCATCGCCCAAAAGTTCACGGGCACTAGCAACAGTGTTATCAACCGTAACGTTTGAGCCGTTAATTGTAAATTCCGTTGCTTCCCCGCCCAGAAACTCCCAACCCAGAAAATGACCGTGTATGCCCATAACACGCCATACTGTCCAGCAGCCGGAAAATTGCGCCATTGAGTCGCCGCCAGCACCCCAGAAGACACTACAACCAAAAACACGCCCAAAAATAGCAGCCACCGGACGCTGAGTTCGTCTCTCAGAGAGAACCACATCTGCGATAGAGGCGACGGCGTTAGTGTTTTGACAGGAGGCACATCTACTTCGTCGGCGAAGAATTCCCCAACGTCAGGAACTGGCTTAGTTGTAACCACAACAGGTTCCGGCAGGAAGCAGGTTAGATAGGTTCGACTTAACCGCCTCACCTGACCATGATTGAGCAAACCTAGGTGCAGCCAGACCTCTAGACCTTCCAACAACTCTGGTTGCGATGCTTTAACTAAGACTTCAATTCTGAGAAGTCGGTCGGGTTGAGATGACATAACTTATTCGTTCTCTTGCCGAAATAAATTTTTGCTTGTTAGCTGTAATACTTATCTCTGGCTTGTGGGCTACTTATGCAAGCAGTCTATTCCCTCAAGGCCAGCTAAGGTCAATATTTTGCCCTTAAGGTGGAAGTAGGTAGAAGTTTAGGAGTACACAAATAAAACCTGCCTACATCGGTCTACAATTTGTCAAATCTTTGCTTAGACAACCTGAATAACGGTTGTTTTTCCAAAAACGCTAATCTCCTATATCTCATTGATTATTGAATTATTGATAGGAAGTACTCACCGTAAAAATTTAAGATTTTTGTCAGATTCTTAGGTGCCACAGTCTTAGGTCTTAGGTTCTGACTGTTAGTTGAAGATAAACTTGAGTCCTTTGAGAGACTGCACAGCTTTCCTTGTGATAGAGGTTTCCGCCCAATTATTGCAGCTATTTTTAAGGAACGATAGTAAAAAACACATAAAAAATGAAAAGTTCAAATAGTTCCTTTTCTAATGTAGTTACCTGCGTTCTTGCCGGAGCCTTATTTACTGTAGGCGCTCTTGTTTACCTACCGTGGAAACGTGGGGATGTCGCACCTGGACCCAATATGGCTACTACTCAAGAGAACGTTCCTGGTCGCGCTGATTTGCCACAATGAAAAACCCTATCTCACAACCGAACACCTACCTCTAGAGACGAGGTAGGTGATATTCCTCGGTTTGAGAATTCGCTGAGTATTTCGAGAGTAAGATTCTCTGAACTCATCAAAAATCCGACACTTTACCCAACACTTCGCTCTCGGACAAATTTCTCCAATCGATCCATTCCTTTCTCAATTGATGTCATATCGGTTGCGTAGGACAGGCGAATGCAGTCATCTGCACCAAAAGCAATACCTGGAATAACTGCAACTTGCTCTTGTTCCAGCAGCCCGTCACAGAATTCCAGGGATTTTAAACCTGTTTTACTAATATTCGGGAACATATAGAATGCACCATCGGGTTGAGGGCAGATGAGTCCAGGAATGGCGTTCAGACGCTCCAACATGACTTGTCGTCGTTTGGCAAAGGCAAGGCGCATCTCTTCAACACAGTCTTGCGAGCCTTCCAACGCTGCGATCGCCCCATACTGAGCAAAGGTACACACATTTGAGGTACTGTGACCTTGAATAGTAATCATTGCCTTAATTAGTTCCACCGAACCCGCCAGGTAGCCTAAACGCCAACCTGTCATGGAGTACGCTTTGGCAAATCCGCTGCTGATAATTGTGCGCTCAAAGATGTCTGGCCCAACCGCACCAATACTGAGATGTTCTGCACCGTCGTAGAGAATCTTTTCGTAGATTTCGTCAGAGACAACTAGAATATCGTGTTCAACCACAATCTCTGCAAAGGCTTTAATCTCCGCAGGCGTGTAAACCATGCCTGTTGGGTTAGAGGGAGAATTAAGGATAAATAGCTTGGTCTGGGGCGTTATCGCTTTAACTACCTGTTCGGGTGTTATTTTGTAACCCGTGGAGGCATCCGTCGGCACAATTACTGGAGTTCCACCTGCAAGCTTCACCATTTCTGGATAGGAAAGCCAGTAGGGTGCAGGAATAATAACTTCATCTCCGCCTTCAATCAACCCCAGCATCAAATTGAACAGGGAATGCTTGCCGCCGTTGGTAACAATTACGTTCTCAGCGTTGTAACACAGACCGTTGTCTTCACGAAGTTTACGAGCGATCGCTTCCCGTAACTTCGGTTCTCCAGCCGCTGCACCATACCTAGTTTGACCATCATCTAGGGCTTTCTTGGCAGCTGCCTTGATATGCGCCGGGGTATCGAAATCCGGTTCCCCAGCACTGAAACTACAAACATCAATGCCCTCCGTCTTCATCGCTTTCGCTTTCGCCGCAATAGACAGGGTTAGGGAAGGAGGAACTTGACCAACTCGTGCTGCCAGCTTCATGCTTACTACACCCGAAAGACTACTCAAACAATTGTGCCAAGTGCGTTCGCTTGGCAACTCCTCTAGTTTCTCAGACTAGCTTGTAATCCTACTTGACATTGGTGTTTTTTTTACAGAAATCGAGCAATAAACCCCATTCTCACTAAATCTTTGCATTCTTATACATAAAATCGTCAAATAGTCAATACTTGAGGGAGAGTGAAAGCTTCTGGAACTGTCTCT
>DATNQT010000537.1:0-7040 GCA_036703885.1 Candidatus Sericytochromatia bacterium | reverse complement strand
GTTGTTGTTAAAATCATCGACTGTCCACTTTGAAAAAATTATTAAATCTCAGACACGAAAACTGGCAAGGCTGATTGCCCTATCTCCAGGCTAGCTGTTCCTGATAAAAGGCTCTAGCAATCGTAACACTGAGAAATTGCTTCGAGTAAATGAGAAAACTGACCGTGCATATACAGACTCCTTTCCTACTGAACTCACTCCCCAAGACCCACGAGCTTACTACAACCTAGGGGTAGCCTTAAAAGGACGAGAGCAATTTAAGGAAGCGATCGCAGTCGTCGAAAAAGCCCGCGACCTCTATCGGAAAAAGGGTGAAAGCGAGGGCGAAAAGAAGGCTGAATCTCTGCTACAGGAACTGAAAAAATCTGATCGCTAATTCTTAACCCAGCTTAAACTGAGCGATCGCATCTTCTCAGAACACTGACCGGAAAGCTGTTAGTTGTTAGGCACAGATAGGACGACCGAGCCGTAGGTGAAGAGGCAGCAAACAGTAGCTTACCCTGACAACTGACCGCTCTTATTAATAACTAACAACGTAACCAACTAATTCTGTTGCGTGGAAAGACACTACCGCAAACTCAACACGATTTTTGAAACCGTATGTGAAGGCAATAGACCCACAGACTGGCTAGCATCTTGCGGATTCATGTATGCCACTAAGTTAAGCAAGAAGGTCAGGCTAGCTGCTTGGAGAAGTCTTTTGAGCATCATCGGCACTCCTCAATGTCGATATAGTCATTTTTTAGATTACGCTGGCTATCTTAGCTGTGCTTCATCTGGTTGACTCACCCGATTGGGTGGTTTCTTGCTAATAGTAGCCAAGCCTCTAGCGAGAGCAAAAAGTCTACGTTCCGCCTTTTTAATTGGCACACCAGATGAAGGGGAGTAGGGAGTGGGGAGTGGGGAGTGGGGAAAGAAGAGGACGCACAAGGTTTTAGGGGGTAGGGTGGTAGGCGTGTCTTGGAGTTAAAATTTCCCCAAAATCCTCATCTTTATCTTGTCAACGCCCTAGATTTTCCCCTAAAACCAACCACCTACGACCTAACACCTCATCTTCCCCATTCCCTTCTTTGCCAACAGCTAACCTTTACCAATCGCTACAATCTATCTAAATAAATACAAACATAGCTGTACCGCATGATTCCTACAGTCATAGAACAATCTGGTCGTGGCGAACGCGCCTTTGACATCTACTCTCGTCTTTTGCGGGAACGCATTATCTTTCTGGGACAAGTGGTTGATTCTGACCTTGCTAACTTAATCGTTGCCCAGTTGCTATTTTTAGAAGCGGACGATCCCGAAAAAGACATTTACCTCTACATCAATTCTCCTGGCGGTTCTGTGACATCCGGCATGGGCATTTTCGATACGATGAATCAAGTTCGTCCTGATGTCTGCACGATCTGTGTTGGGTTAGCCGCCAGTATGGGTGCTTTTCTACTTAGTGCGGGTGCTCAGGGTAAGCGGATGAGCCTACCTCATTCTCGAATTATGATTCACCAACCCTTAATCTCAGGAATGATTCAGGGACAAGCAACAGATATCGAGATTCAGGCAAGGGAAATCCTCTACCATAAGCAGAACCTGAACGAGTGGCTTGCCAAACATACGGGTCAACCATTAGAGCGAATTCAGGAAGACACAGAGCGTGACTTCTTCATGTCGGCAGGGGAAGCAAGGGATTATGGCTTAATCGATCAGGTGATTGAGCGTCGTCCCTCGGTAACACGCACCGCAGTCGCCGTTGGCTAAGGAAACGTTGTTAGTTGTTAAAAAGAAAGAATGGCTTCATCGCTTCCTCTGTTGGAGTTGCGGTGATTGTTCCAGTCTCTCTAGTGCAAGAAGGCAGAAGATAGGAGGCTCCAGGGCAGAAGGGAAGAAAGCTTGCACAGTAAGCTTTCCAACCTTTTTTAACTGGATAGTTATTTCCGCCGTGCTGCACTAGTAACAACTAGCAACTTTCCCCAACGATTTCCTACAAGCACTACAGATCACCTGTTTGACAAAAAGGTTAATCCTGCGGTGAGGGTTCGGATTCTAGATGATGTAGAAAGTCCAGCAATTCAGCATCAGTTAGTAGTTGGCGCGATCGCTTTCCATAAGTTTGTACCAGATAATCGCGCCCTTGTTGATTTGTCCAACCCAAACGCTTGAGTTCGACATTTGTTCTGGCAATGATGTCAGAAAAGTCAACAGGGGTAGCCGTTGCAGGTATCCCGGTATCGGTTTCCAGTTCTTGCTGGGTGTAAGATGCGACAGGCGACTCCGTGAACGGCGTCGAAGACTCTTTTTCTGCCATCCAGAGTGGAGTTTCAACAACGTCCTGGGATGTCTTGATTTCCGTTGAATCAAACTCATTGGTGAAACTTATCTCATCGTCTACCGATGGTGTCGTTGTCGCGCTACTTACAACTTCCTCACGCTTTGGCTCAAGGGAGGATAAACTTCTAGCGTCGCTGGCTATCGTGCTTTCTGGAACTCGCATCGGTTGAGGCTGTACCAGCTCCGAGCGCATAGGGATATCGACGCTAGGAGTGTCTGAAAACGCTGTGGAAGCTATAGGCGTTAGCTGGGGTAACACCGAGACTTCATGATTTGTAACGAATAGGGATGGTGTTTCTGGTTGCTTGGCGGCTGCTGAGTGGTCAATGCCCAAAAAGTCTAATGCACGAGTTCTAGCTCTATCTTCTGCTAATTCAACGCTATCAGCCGCTGCAAGACCTGTCACCAGGGTTGTTCCCTCATTTTGCACCAAGCAACGCACGACGTACTTACCGTGATCGATAGTCAATAGCTCGGTGACTAAGCTGCCTTTGGGATAATGAATTCGGAACTGAGTAAACATAAATTTTTATACCGCCTTTCAATAGCGGGTCTGGCTTTATATGCCCCTTCCCTTGGTTGCGTACCTTGCTCTAAAAAAGTATATACGCTCTTTTTGAGAAGGGATGCTTGTGAACGGACGCCTAGAACCTAAAATAATAAGCATACTGTCCATTGTCACTGTAACCGATTGCCCTTACCGTCAAGCGAGTCATCCAATTTTGGATTAACGATTTTAGATTTTGGATTGAACCCCGCAGCTCAATCTGGGGTCTAGAGCACTCTGCGCCTGGTATGCAAGGAGTGATGTTGAATTGATGGCTGAGGCTTGAGCTTCCACGGATCGATCCGGTAGCTTGAACTGAACTCAGCAGTCCAATAATCCAAAATCCTCACATCCAAAATGGACAAGGTCAGAACGAAAAGTGGCAAAAGTACTTGTGCAGGGCAGTGTGTCAAAGTAGGTGTTCCGAGGCTAAGAAACTGGGTGGCTCAAGCACTCTTCACCTGGTATCGATTACTTCTCCAATGTAGTTGTATTTCTATTCCCGTTTTATGACAACTGTGTTCGTGAGAAGCGATCGTTCTAAGTAAAAAGATTGCTGGCGTGAATGTGCTGTTGCCGTTGAAACACTGGTACAAATCGGCACTTCTTCCAGGAATCGGGCAAAGCTCGTGGCGAGTCAATCTACCAACAAAAGTGTGGATTGAGCCTCACAGTCTCGTGCGAGGAACACAACGGATACACTCAGCCAGCCAGTTTGGGCAATGAACGCGCCGCTACCAGCGAACACCCTCGATTGGTGCTCTCCTGGATACCGTCACATTACGTGAGCGCATTGTCAACAGGGTAGGAGCAAAAAAACCACGCTCAGAGAAAAAGGATTGTTGGATGGAATTTTCAATCGCTTCATTACTTTCTAATTTCACAGATGAAAAACTAGTGGCTCCCAAAGTATTGGAGAAGAAACTCGGTTGCCAAGATGAGGAGAGTCTTGAAAAACTCCAAATTGCCTTAGATGCCCTTGAAAAAATCGGAATCTTGGTTAAAGATCGCGGCAGATATCGCCGCATTCACGAAGAAGACGTTGTCGAAGCCAAGCTGCGCTGTTCGAGTAAGGGATTTTGCTTCGCGATCCAAGATGTTGAGGACGCCGATGATATTTATATCCAGAAAAACCATCTGAGTACGGCATGGAATGGCGATCGCGTCTTGGTCAAAATTACCAAAGAAGGCAGCAGACGCCGCAGTCCCGAAGGTCAGGTTAGGTTAATTCTGGAACGAGTTAATCCTTCAGTACTAGCGCGAGTTAAGCAGGCGAACGGCGGTTACCAAGCGGTTCCCCTAGATGACCGACTCCTGTTTGAACTCGACCTGCAACAGAATGATGACAGCTTAGATCAGGCGGTTGACCATCTCGTTCATGTCGAAGTGCTACGCTATCCTCTCGGACCCAAGCCCCCGATTGGTAAGGTGGCACGAGTCTTGGGAAGTGATGCCGAAGACGCCGCCGACACCGATATTGTCTGTTGCAAGCACGATTTGCGTTGCAATTTCCCTGAGGAGGTTCTCCGCGCCGCCGAGGCTTTACCGAAACAACTCCGTAAGACAGATTTAAAAAAGCGCCTCGATTTGCGATCGCTTCTCACCCTAACCCTGGAAAGCGAATCAGAAACCAACCCAAACCAGATTGTAGAAAACGCTTTTACTCTGGAAAAAACTGAGGCTGGACAGTGGCGCTTGGGCGTTCATGTGGCTGATGTGGCTTTTTTTGTGCCGCCGAATTCCCCGTTGGATAAAGAAGCCAGAAAGCGAGGCACAGCTGTTTTTTTGGGAGACACTGTGCTGCCTTTGTTCCCGGATGATGTTGCGAGTCGTTGCTCTTTGATACCTGGTGAAGAACGATTAACGTTCTCGGTACTGCTGACGCTCAACGAGGCTGGGGAACTGGTAGAGTTTGAGATTCAACCTTCGGTGATTCAGGTCGATCGCCAATTGAGTTATGAAGAAGCGCGATCGCTTCTAGAACCCGATCGAGACATTGACCCAGACTTAGCATCAGTAGCCCAAATGCTCAACGGGCTATTCTTTACCCTCAGTCCAGGGGTGAAAACGCAACGACAGCAGCGAGGCGCGGTTGAACTGAATCTCTCGGAGAATCAATATCCTTATCCTTATAAAGATGAAGGGCGTCTTGGTGCGATTGTCGTTTCTCCCGCTCTCCCAATCCGAGGGCTATTAACAGATTTAGTGCTACTGGCGAATCAAGCCGTGGCGTCTCACTTGCACACCCTATCCTTACCCGCACTATACTGCGTGCAGGCGGCACCAGATGCTGAGGAACTTCAGGATTTGATCAAGTTGGGCAGCAATCTCCAGCTAGACTTGCACCTGGAGCAGGAGGAAGAAGTTAGTTCCCAGGACTATCAACGCTTCGCCCAACTCTTTACCAAATCAACAGCACCGAAAGTGTTGACTTACTTGTTGCAGTCAACCTTAAAGCCAGTTGGTTATAGCTCTAAACCCGGATTTCACTTTGGATTAGCCCTAAATACTGGATATACTCATTGCAGCTCACCCCTACGGCGCTATGGGGATTTGTTCGTTCAACGGGTGCTGCACGCCCTATTCGATCAAGGACGCGATCGCCGCTCGACCCGTTCCAAAGACCGCGTTAATCTGGGTCATAGTACCAGCCACGACAACATCAACTGGAATGTTTTGCCGCCGGAACTACAACAAGATCTGGAAACTCAAGCTACATCATTGGTTCCCCATCTTAATGACCGCGAGAAGCTCACTATCGATGCCGAGGTCGATTTGCAGGGATTAAAGAAAGCCGAACAGATGAAAGAACGTACTGGAGATGTCTTCAGTGGGTTAATTACTGGCGTTCAGTCCTACGGTTTCTTTGTCGAAATCGAAGACTTGCTAGTGGAAGGACTTGTTCACGTTAGCTCCCTAAAAGATGACTGGTACGAGTATCGCTCTCGTCACGCCTGCCTTGTTGGGCGCAAAAACCGCACCGCTTATCGATTAGGCGATCGCGTAGAAGTCCAAGTCAAGAGTGTCGATTACTACCGTCAGCAAATTGACCTCGTTACTGTCGGTGGCGGTAGCGTAGCCCGTAACGAAGATCTAGAGGAGTAAGTCAGTAGTCATTGGTCATTGGTTATTGGTCATTGGTCATTAGTCATTGGTCAAAAAAAGTTGTTAGTCGTTGAAACGCTCTCCTCACTAACAACTAGCAACTAACAACTAACAACTAACAACAAATGACTAAGGACAAAGAACTCAAGACAACTCCTCTAATTTTGGGCATCACTGGTGCCTCCGGCTTAATCTACGCTGTACGAGCTTTAAAGTTTCTGCTGGAGGCTGACTATGCCATTGAACTTATTGCCTCGAAATCTACCTATATGGTTTGGCAGGCAGAACAGGATATTCGGATGCCTCCAGAACCCGACCAACAGGAACAATTTTGGCGCGAACAGGCGGGAGTCTCGACGGGGGGCAAGCTAGTTTGTCACCGTTGGGGGGATGTCGGCGCAACGATCGCCAGTGGTTCCTTCCGCACTTTAGGAATGGTGATTATGCCTTGTAGTATGAGTACCGTTGCCAAAATTGCCGCAGGATTAAGTTCCGATCTATTGGAGCGTTCCGCTGACGTTCAACTTAAAGAAGGGCGTCCACTGGTGATTGTGCCTCGCGAAACGCCGTTTAGCCTAATTCACCTCCGGAATCTCACCACGTTAGCAGAAGCAGGGGCAAGAATTGTTCCGGCTATTCCGGCTTGGTATCACAACCCTCAAACTATTGAGGATTTGGTGGACTTTGTTGTAGCGCGTGTCTTAGATCAACTAGATATTGACTGCATTCCGCTTAATCGGTGGCAGGGACATTAAAAAGTGCTGAGTGCAGTTCGACAAGCTCACTGTCCGCGCGGTTCCTGAGCCTGCCGAAGGGCAGTCGAACGCTCACTGTGAACTGAGTGCAGTTCGACAAGTCTTACCTTGAGCCTGTCGAAAGGCTCACTGTGAACTGAGTGCTGAGTAATTAATAGGGAGTTAAAAGGGGGCAGGGTGCTGAGTAATGAGTAGAGGATTAAAGAAGTAACCTAGAGTTAGCTCTCAACTTTTAGACTGCTGCACGAAAGTAGTAACTCATCAATTCATAGCTCAAAACTGTATTGAAATGCCTGTGATTCGGATTGTAT
>DATNQT010000536.1:0-8065 GCA_036703885.1 Candidatus Sericytochromatia bacterium | reverse complement strand
AATTCCTGGCTTACCTTTGGATGGCGGTAATATCCTCAAATCCTTGGTTTGGAAGATTACTGGCAATGCTAATAAAGGCGTTCTCTTTGCTAGTCGTGTCGGTCAGTTCGTGGGTTGGATTGCGATCGCGCTTGGGTTGCTATCGATCTTAGGAATCAGCAATATCGGCAGTTTCTGGACGCTGTTAATTGGTTGGTTCCTGCTACAGAATGCTGGCGTCTCTGCTAAGTCGGCTACGTTGCAAGAAAAGCTAACCGTTTTGAAAGTAGAAGATGCTGTTAGTCCCAACAGTCCTGTAGTGTCGGCTAACCTATCTCTACGAGAGTTTGCCAATAACTACATCATCGGTAAAGGAGAATGGAACAAGTTCTTAGTTACGGATGAAGAGGGTCAATTGGTAGGTGCGATCGCCGTCGATGTCATGAAAACCATCTCCACCTCCAACTGGCCTATTACTTCAGTAAGAGAACTAATGCAGCCTGTCGATCTCTCCACAACGGTTCAAGCCGATCAATCCTTATTAGATGCGATTGTACTGTTGGAGAAGGAACAACTAACTCAGTTACCTGTTGTCCGTGAAAACGGTGTACTAGTCGGACTTCTAGAAAAAGGCTCCATTATCCGCCTGCTTGAGCAAAGAACACAAGCGAAACCTGCTTAACGACCAATCTAGAGTCAGCGTTTTACTAAATAAGATATCCCTCGGACAAAGAAACTCTTCAGATGTCCGAGGGCTTTTTTATAGGGGTTGTTAGTTGCTACACCCTACTATAGAGGCACGATATATTGTGTCTCTAGAAATGACTTTTCTTTCCTAAAGCAGCCAACTTGTCTTTGCGAAGTCAGCAGGCTTATCATTTTCTTTTTGAATGGGTCTGTCAGGCGCATGATAAATTATCTCGTGCCCTGGCCCTTTTGGAGTTTCCTCTACTTTTTTTAAATCTCCTTTTTTTAAATCTCCTTTTTTTAAAGTATTAACTTCCTGAATCAACTTCTCATTTGCGTCTGCCAGTTGGATAGCTGCTTTTTTAGCTTGTTCAAAATCTGCCTTCAAGTGTTCTATTTTCTCTAACTCTTTCTCAAGCTTATGTACAGATTTTTTTTGATGCTGTAATTCCGATTGCAGATCGTTAATTTGTTGTTGGAGAGCGCCTTCTTTTCTATAAGCTTCCTCCAGATCTGCTTTCAGATCGGCAAACCTTTCTTCTTTATGTTGCGCTTCTTTCAAAGCGGCTTGTAACTCAGTTATGGTGGCTTCTAAGTCTGCTTTCGTAGGAGTGGAGTGTCTAGCACTAGATTTGTCGGATGTATTCATAGGTAAGTTCTCTACTGATTCAGTATTTTGCTCTCTTATTTCATCATCGGTGCTTTCTCCGGCTTTTTCTAGTTCGAGGTCTGGAGATTTTTCTACCTCTTCCCGTAGCAAGTCTGTCAAACTTTTCTTAGCCATTATCATGTCCCCAATCACGTTGTAGTTCATCTGCCACGCGGCAGTAGTCTGCCTGAGCTTCACGAGCATTTTCCCCACGGCATTGACCGATGGGTATACCCTCTAGTGCCGCTCGCTCATGAGCTTTATAAGCCCGGATAAAAGAATGAAAAGCAGGGACTCCCAATTCCCTGAGTGTGTTTTGAGCCTCCCGTGCTTCTTTGATTCGGCGGGAGTCTACCCGCGTCAGCAGCACCCGATAGGCTGTCCCAACAGGTTCAATTGCCTTTCTCACGGTTTCAATCAACACAGCCAAGTCCATCGGCGCGGGTGGTGTGGGTAAAACGAGATAATCTGCGATCGCAATTACCGCCGCCAATGCTTCAGAACGGAGTGCTGGTGGTGTATCCACCACAGCAACTTCATAGCCTTCTACTTTTCGCAAACGACTCAAGAGGGCTGGATCTGTCTCTTGAGAAAGGTCAAATCCCATACTTTTGTCTCCACGCTCGCTCCACCAAGTCGCAGAACCCTGAGGATCGGCATCAACAAGGAGGACACGTCTTTTATCTGAAAGAACTGCTGCCAGGTTTACTGACGTAGTTGTCTTACCAACCCCTCCCTTACCGTTGATAATAGCGATTATGTTTGGCACTGCAAATCCCTCGAATTAAGGGAATTAAGTTTATACATCGTCCTTCTAATAGATAACGTTTCGCCAACTAATTAATGATGTCAAAGACAATCTTTTGCCTTGCAAAACTTAAAGTTAAAGCTAGAGTTTTTGTTTTGGCACTTAAGCTCAGTTTCCCTACATGACTTTCCAAACACTGTTAGTGCAAGGAATTTGTCATTATTGGTTAAAATGCCAGTCTTTGCCAGCAATTTGTTGATAATTATCTACCAGACTCAACATAATTTTACTATTGAGTGTCAGTCTTGACTCTAATGTTCTTTGTTTTGTTCATCTAGATGCCTCACACTCCATTCATGCATGGAATCAATAATCGGCTTGAGGCTTTCTCCCAAAGGCGTTAGGGAGTACTCTACTTTCGGGGGAACTTGCAAGTAAACCTCTCGATGAATGATGCCATCTTCCTCCATCTCCCGTAGTTGTTGCGTGAGCATCTTCTGGGTAATGCCGTGTAAAGCTCGGTGCAGCTGACCAAAACGCCTCACTCCCGGAAACAGTTCTCGAAGAATTAAAACCTTCCAGCGTCCGCCAATGACCTCCAAGGTTCTTTCGACTGGACAACTCGCTCTCTCGAAATCTACTTGTTTGGCTTCCATAGTATCTTTTTGGGTACTATCTTACTTTAAAGTGCATACTTCCTATAATAACCTTACCTAAGCTAAAGTTTATATATGCAAAAAATACACCAAGGACAGGTCTAAAACTTGGATTGCTAGAAATCATTCACTCGATTACTCTCCTAAAGGAGCAGAAAATGATAACAATTAGAAAAGCCCAAGAACGAGGGCACGCGAATCATGGTTGGCTCAATTCTTACCACACATTTTCCTTCGCCAACTATTACGACCCCAAGCATATGGAATTTCGGGCGCTACGAGTTATCAATGAAGACCAAGTCAGCCCTGGAGAAGGTTTTGGTACGCATGGGCATAGCGATATGGAAATCGTTACCTATGTGCTGGATGGGTCACTGGAACATAAAGACAGCTTAGGTACTGGCTCAGTAATTAAACCGGGTGAAGTACAGCGGATGAGTGCAGGTACGGGCATCCGGCACAGTGAGTTTAATCACTCGAAAACTGACACAGTTCACTTCTTACAAATTTGGCTATTACCTGAAACCAAGGGATTGCCAGCCAGCTACGAACAGCGTGAATTTGCATTAGCTCAAAATCCAGGTAAACTCTTTCTAGTTGCATCTAGAGATGGGCGAGAGGGTGCTGTTACGGTTCATCAGGATGTGGATTTATATGCAGCTAGGCTACAACCCAATCAGCGCGTATCCCATACTCTCAAGCCTCAACGTCATGCCTGGATTCAGGTGGCTCGTGGTGAAATTACTCTAAATGGTTTGCCCCTTGAGAAAGGTGATGGAGCCGCAATTAGTGAGGAAAGGGATATCGCTATTGAAGCGGCGACAGATGCAGAAATTCTGTTGTTCGATCTAGCATAAGCCATTGAAGATTAATTCTAAATTCAACCCCCAACCCTAGTATTTAAATGGGATTGGGGGTTCCTGTATGAGTCTTAAGGCGAATGGCACTGACTTAAGGAGCGATCGCATATAAAAAAATACTAATTAAGCCAGCGTCTTTGAGAAACAATCGGGTGACGCTTCTAGCTCAATCCTTTGGCATCGCCATCAATTTCTTTCAGCTTTTCCCAGCTTCATTCATATCGGTCTAGAGGTATTTTAGGTTTCTCTGACACTGTAGTTAGTGTTGTGTTCAACATGATTTGTAGTGGAATTTAAATGCCCAATTCAAACAGTACGGGAACACAAAGGATTTTTCTTTGTGTCCCATAGTAGTAGAAAAAACGGACTTATGGTTTTTTACTCCTGCAATATAGTTTTGGAGACAATCCGGGTCTTCTTGCGGTCAGCTTCCGATAGTTCTTTCCCATCTTGCAAAATAGTCGCGCTGGTTTGCAGTACCGTAGCGGCACCTTGGTCACCCAGTTGGATCGCCGTTTTTGCCGCCGTTTGCAGCATCGTCGCCGCACCTGCGCGATCGCCTTGTTGCAATTTCGCTTCAGCAATTTGAGTCTGCCGATACTTCGCCAAAGCCAAAATAGACTTTTGTACCTCGGCATTGGGAGCAGGTTGGTAAACTCCCTGAACCTCTGCCTCAACTGGGACGAGATCGGAAAGCAACCCTTCTCGACCCATACCAGGGTCATCGTAGCGGACTTGCACGTTAGCGATCGCCTGACGACCTATTGACAATTGACCAATGTAAAGGTTGGCAAGGATGACTCGATCAGCATCGGTCATTAAGTCGCCCAAGCGCACCAGATATTTAGTGCCTTCTTGTTGTACGGGAAGTTCGATTGTATCTGGGGCAACTTGTGCGATCGGTTTAAGTTCCGCCAGCCGCACCTTTGGCATCAGATCCAGTAGCAGGTAGGCATTCGTTAGTTGCACCGATTGAGCGCGTTGAAAAAGCCTTGCAAACTCATCAACAGCTTGTTCGGGGTGTTCGATATAAGATAGAGTGCCACCGCCAGCATCGGCAATTTGTTCCAAAATATCTTGGTTCCAGTTAGCACCAAAGCCTAGACTATTCAGCGTCAATTTGTATTCAGGAGCCAGTTGAGCCAACTTCAAACAACGCCTGTTGTCACCATGCTCGTTCTCACCATCCGTAAGCAGGAACAACTGAGACACGCTATCTTGTTTGCCCTTGGCAACTTCTTCAATTCCCAGCTTTAAACCTTCATCAATTGCCGTACCGCCATCAGCTGAGAGCCGTTGGATCTGTTTTTTTACATTGTCTATGTCATCAACGAGCTGATTTTTGACTAGAACTTTTGCCCTGTGATCGAAGGCAACCACCGAAATGCGATCGCCTGGGTTAAGGCGCTCGACAAGGTTAATTGCCGCCTTTTTCACCGTTTCTAGAGGGCGTCCGTCCATCGAGCCACTGTGATCGAGAACCAAACACAAATTTAACGGAACATTGCGGTCTTGCCCGCTTGAAGCGATCGCACTAATGGCGATCGACAACTGACGCTGACTACTCGGTTGATTAGCATCAACATGGGCATCATTTAGGGCAGGGTGCAAACCAACTTTCATCTGATAAAGCTCCTGAGCAAGCAACACACAATAATGGTGACTTTATGTCAATACGCTAGTACTAGCTCATAACGATGGTCAATAACAACAGGATTAACAATTAAAACCGATTAGCACGGCAAAGGTAGTAAAAACCGCTCAAAGAACTGCCATAGGTCGGTTCTCAAGACACGCTACTATGTTTAAAGATAGCGCCATTACGCAGCCAAAAAAACGCCATGTACACACCCTTTCAGGCTGTTCAGTCTCCCTACTACGGGGATACATTTTCACGGACACCACCCCCAGATTTAGAATCCCTGTTACTACAGGAGCGGATTGTCTACCTGGGAATGCCCCTGTCGCCAGCAGTTGCTCAGTTAATTATTGCTGAACTACTGTATTTGCAGTCTGAAGACCCAGAGAAGCCAATTAAACTCTACATCAACTCGGTTGGTGAACTCTCTGGCTACGAAACTTCAGCCTTTGCCATCTGCGACACGATGAAATACATCAAGCCTCCCATATACACAATTTGTGTAGGTTATGCCGTGGGAATGGCAGCAATGCTTCTGTCCGCTGGAACAAAAGGTTACCGGGCTAGCCTACCCAACTCTACGATTGTTCTGCTCCAGACTCAAGGTAGAGCGCAGGGTCAAGCCACAGACATTCAAATTCGGGCAAAAGAAGTCCTGGATACACGAGCCACAATGATTGATATTTTCGCAAGCAACACCGGTCAGACTCCTGAAAAGGTCAAGAAAGACATGGATCGCTTGCTCTATATGACTCCTCTTGAGGCAAAAGAATATGGCTTAATTGATCGTGTTCTTGAAAGCGAGAAAAAAGGAGCCAGCCTCTTAACTGCGTCTACAAAACTGACGTGATTAGGTCGGTCACTTTCGCAGGTTGACTCCCATCCCCAACCTTCTAGTTGAACCACTACTCCCCTTCACTTACTAACAACTGGAGCTTATAAATGCCAATTGGTGTACCGAGTGTTCCCTACCGCTTACCTGGGGAACAATACAGCAGATGGATTGATATTTACAGCCGCCTTTTTAGAGAACGAATTCTATTTTTGGGTGGCGAAATCAACGATGAACTGGCTAACAACATCGTTGCCTATATGCTTTATCTGGATTCAGAAGATCCGGGGAAAGATATTGTTCTATACATTAATTCTCCCGGTGGCGTAATTACTTCAGGAATGTCGATTTACGACACTATGCAGCACATCAAGTCTGATGTTGTTACCATTTGTGTCGGTTTAGCCGCGTCTATGGGTTCATTCCTGCTAGCGGCTGGAACAAAAGGGAAGCGCCTAGCGTTGCCTCACTCCCGGATTATGATCCACCAACCCTCTGGCGGTACACGGGGACAAGCTACAGATATTGAGATTGAGGCGAGAGAAATTATCCGCATCCGCCATCACCTCAACCAAATCTATGCGGAAAACACAGGAAAGCCCATTGAGAAGATTGAAAAAGACATGGATCGTGACTTTTTCCTATCTGCTCAAGAAGCGATGGAGTACGGGTTGATTGACCGTGTTATCGAAGATAAGGCACCATAGGGTAGACATTGGAGATTTTTGAGATATGATTTTAGGTTTGGGATGGGGGGTTTTACCCTCCCAAATCTAAAATCCCAAACTTCGAGGTTAATGGTGCCCTTTCCAAGGCGTCATGTTTCATCAGTCTTTTTCGTATAGATGAATCTGGCGGATTGCTATCGGTTGTTAGGTTTAATAGATGGAGCCTCCACAGCCCAAGTCAAGGCGTCTTATCGGCGCTTGGCGCGGCGATATCATCCTGATGTCAATGGAGACGAGTTTGCCCACGAAAAATTTATTCAACTAACTGAGGCTTACAAGTATCTCCTCAGTGTTGTCATATCTGAAAGCGATCGCATCTCAGTGGCGTCTCAGGAGTATACTGCTGCAAATCAGTCTAATCCCTACACAGAGGCAAAGCATCCACCTCCAGCCACGAAGGTGATTCGCAAGCAACCTCCCGTTCAATATCAGCCGCCATTGTCTGATATTGAAAAACAGCTCAAATGGGGTTCCTATGAGCAACTCCAGCAACTGCTTAAAGATCGGCGATTTGCCCGTGCGATCGCACTTGTAGAGGGTTTAGCTCAACGCCTTCCTCAAGATCCAGAAGTGCGCCAGTGGCAGGCGATCGCTTACTCTAGTTGGGGGCGTCATCTAGTTAACGAACGCCAACTAGATAAGGCAAGAATTTATTTAAAAAAAGCCCTACGTACTGACCCCCACAACCGCTCCCTTTGGGCAGAAGTAGAACGGGACTTCCGCCGCATGGAGCAGATTTTGTAAATTAGGATATCTATTAAGACAATTGGGTCTCTTGGCTACTCGCTCTTCGTTCAACGGCTACTCACCGACCGGGAGCGCAATCAGTAAGCAAATTAGCTGGGATTCTGGAGCGAGAAGCGGCGAGATTTTGTAATCGCCTTTGATAAGTTACTAACTGACTCCGAACCTCTGAACTAGGCGCAAGAGGTATCATTTGGTTAATCAATCTGACAGATTGAGGCCAGTTCTGGGCACAAACACTTTGCCGGAGGTTAGCATTGAGTTCTTCTAGTGAGGGTTTTGATGGCGCAGATGCCTTATTCAGAAATTGGAATGAATTGAAAAATCCCTCAATACTTTTAGTTAAATCCTTTTCCTTCTTAGTTGCTACTACTACTTGATACAATCGTTTATTTACCACATATATTCTTCCTATACTAATCACTCCCTGAGAGAACTGAAGTCGAATTTCCCTACCCTGAACGTTACCTAATTTTATAGGTTGCTGGCTAATTAACCTACCTCCAGAACCTTCGGAAAAACCAGCAGCTATCCCTGATAGTA
>DATNQT010000535.1:0-12744 GCA_036703885.1 Candidatus Sericytochromatia bacterium | reverse complement strand
TACTTAAAAAGCTTAAATAGTTTTACTTCAAGCTAATTGAGTTACGTAACAGCTTAGACAAGAATCTTTTTTAGTATTGCTAGCTACCTAGGCAGAAACAAATTCATTCCACTTTTGAACAAGATACTTCTGCTCTTTCATCACAGAATTCCAGCAGACAATCTTGCTAAATCGTTCCTCAAAGGAACCCCCGTCGCGTACAGCACCCTTCTTCTCTAATGTCTTGCCAAAGGGGTCAACCATATCTACTGCAGCTTGTTTCCCTTCATACCAGAAATCCCATTCTTCTGGCTTCATGAACTTTTTCGCCATTTCCGGCGCAGCACTGTAATAACCTTGCCGTCCTATGAACGCACCTAGCCAGCCATCTAACGTCCAGTTTAGGTATTCATAGGCAGCATCGAGTTGAATTCCTGATAGGTTTTTCGACAAACCTAGACCGCCTCCCCAACCTCTATAACCTTCTTTAAGTGGGGCATAAACACAGTTAATTCCTTTGGCTTTAACTTGCGTGACGGCAGGAGACCACATGGACTGTAGCACTACTTCACCAGCAGCCATGAGGTTAACTGACTCATCAAAGGTCTTCCAGAAGGCTCTAAATTGACCTGCTTTCTTTTGGTCGATCAAAATTTTAGTAATTTTATCGAGTTCTTCCCTCGTCATGTTACCCTTATCGCCAAACTTAATCAAACCAAGGGCTTCAACTACCATTGCAGCATCCATAATGCCGATAGAAGAAATATCAAGGATTGAGGTTTTACCTTTAAATTTAGAGTCAAATAACTCTGCCCAAGACTCGATTTTTTTTCCAGTTAAATCCGGACGATAGCCAAGGGTATCAGCATTGTACTGAAAAGGAATTAAAGTGGCAAACTCAGTCGCTGTTGGAGAGAATTCTGTCGAATCTTTCCCTTTTACGTACATGACTTTGAAGGGAGCCGTTCCCTGAGACGTGTTAACGGGTGCCCCCTCTTTAAATTTACCTGTTCTGAAATAGGGAACGATTTTGTCAAAGAGCTTGATTCTCTTGACATCAATGGGTTGTAAGTTTCCCGAAGGAACAACTAAAGGTAAGCTGAAATACTCTCCATCAAAGATGTCATAAGACTTCGGCTGAGTAATTGCAATTTGGTTATTTTCATCCGTACTTAAAGCTCGATTCGAGATTTTAAAGCCTAAGTCCTTCTGAGCTTGTTGAGCAATCTCGTTAATTTGGGAAACGCCTGTACCAATAAAACGGAGGGTTACGTCCTTAATTTGATTAGTTATGACAGTCGGCCCTGAACTCGATTGTTGAGTGGCTTCCTTGCGAGTACACTGAGTTGCTGTTACTAAAGCCCCAGTTGCTAGTCCGGCTCTAATTAGTTGACGACGAGTAAATTTAGGCATAGTGGTTGATTGTTAGTTATTAGTTGTTAGTCGTTAGTTGTTATTCATCTCTAAAGAACAACAAGCAACAAAATTAATGGGCAAGGAAAATACAGTCGTCAGTTGACCAGTGAAGCGCGACGACTTGCCCTTCTTGAAGCGGTTGGGATACCCAGTCATGCGATCGCACTTTATACAGAATTTCCGCACCCGTTGCTTCCAAGAGCAGTTGGACTCGCGTGACGTAACCCGTAAACTCCACAAAGGTAATCCTTGCCGAAACTCGGTTATGAGCCATTGGTGCATCTGAGAGTGAGGGCACTTCTAGGTGCATTCTGTCGGCGCGGACACAACAAGCCGCCACGTCCCCAGGTTGGGCAAATTCCCCGCGACACAACAGTATCCCAATACCTGGAACCTCTAATTGAATGACATGACCCTTAGTATCCGCGATCGCATTAATAACTTTCCCAGTAAAGATGTTGTTATCTCCAACAAATTTGGCAACAAATTGCGAAGCTGGAGCGACAAATATTTCCTGAGGAGTGCCCACTTGGTCAATGTGACCGTGATCCATCACTACAATTTGGTCGGAGAGCGAAAATGCCTCATCCTGAGCATGAGTGACCTGAATAAAAGTCATCCCAAACTGACGCTGTAACTTCCGTAACTCCCCCCTAGTTTTGACTCGCAACGACTCATCTAAAGCACTCAGCGGTTCGTCTAATAGCAGCACTTGGGGGCGAGTAACCAAAGCTCTTGCCAGTGCCACACGCTGCTGCTGACCGCCACTAAGCGCCCCAGGCTTGCGTTTTGCAAAGTTACTTAAGCCTACAATATCGAGTATCTCATCTACCCGTTCGCGGCGATCGCGTTCTGGCGTTCCGCGCATCTTCAGACCAAACTCCACATTCTGCCACACCGTTTTATGGGGAAACAGCGCATAGTTTTGAAATACCATTGCCGTATTCCGCTTGGCAGGCGGCAGGTCGTTAACACGGGTGTTGCCAATTAAAATATCGCCACTCGTGATGTCTTCATGACCCGCAATCATCCGCAGTGTGGTGGTTTTACCGCAACCACTCGGTCCGAGAAGACAACAATAAGACCCCGCCGGAATGTCCAGCGTCAGATTTTCAACAGCCACTACCGACCCATACTGCTTCGTCACCGATCTCAGCGCTACTCCCTGAGCTTGAGGTATTTGGAGGTTGGGAGTTTTAATTTCCGCTTGAGTGTTTTCCGTGCCTGTGGTCATGAAGAAAAGTCGGTAGAGTGCTTAACGAACAACAATACGAGAACTCCTTAAGAATTTCGGTGTCTCACTTAACCTAGATTCAGGTTGACAGCCGAGAAAGTCATTTTTAGCAATTGCCTATCGTTAGATAGGTGTCAGCCGTAGCAGTTTTGCTCAATGATTGCCGCTAATCTGCTTATCGTAGTCATTAAAAATCTCTAGGGACTCGGAAACTGTATTCTCGTATACTTTTTGTCTCTCAGTCCGATCGCTATGTTATAAACTCAGCTGTTACGTCTGGATAGTTTTAACAACAGGTGCAACTAACTAAGATGCTGCTGAATTCAAATTCTGATTAATTTACCGATAAGCTTGACCTGCTGATAAAGTACGAATTTGCAACCGTAGATACGCGGATTAACACAGCATAGGTATCCAACTCATCTGCGTGAATTTGCGTGAATCTGCGGTTAAAAAAAATCTTAATTAATGACAAGCTTCAACTCAAAGGACAATTAAGGAGAGCGATCGCACTTTTCAAGGGTGAGACAGAACGAATTGAGCAGGGGAGCGAGCAATCATGAACGATGTACTCATTAGCGGCGGTCGAATTATTACGGCAGTTGATGATTACGTAGCAGATATTCTAATTCGTAACGGCAAAATTGAAACCATTGGGCGATCGCTCGAAGCACCCGCAGCTCAACACTATGATGCAACAGGTTTGCTCGTGTTCCCAGGCGGCGTTGATGTCCACACTCACATGGAGTTTAACCTCGGTGATGCCCAAACCTGCGATACCTTTGAATCGGGTACTCGTTCAGCAGCATTTGGCGGAACAACTACGATTGTTGACTTTGCCCTGCAAAAGCGTGGCGAGTGTGGAAAATATACCCTAGAACAACGACTCGCCGTTGCCGAACCTCAAGCTTGTGTAGATTTTGGCTTTCATTTAATTCTTACGAACATTACGCCAGAGATACTTAAAGAACTTCCTTATTTAATTGATAAGGAAGGTGTATCCAGTTTCAAAATGTTCATGGCTTATCCTGGCATTTTGATGATGGATGATGGAGATATTTTCAAGACGATGCGAGTGGTCGGTCACCACGGCGGTATGGTTAATTTACACGCAGAAAATGGTGCGGTAATTCAGGTACTCATTGAAGAGGCATTAGCCCAAGGCAATACTTCCCCTAAGTATCATGCCTTAACTCGACCCGCGATTATGGAAGCGGAGGCAAGTCATCGAGCAATTCGTCTTGCTGAACTAGCGGAAGTTCCGGTTTATCTGGTTCACCTCTCGGCAAAAGAGGCATTAGAGTCAGTCGTGGAAGCACGCGATCGCGGTTTACCTGCTTTTGCCGAAACCTGTCCTCATTACCTATTTCTCAATAGCGATGAGTATGAGCGACCGGGATTTGAAGCCGCAAAATACGTGATGACTCCGCCTTTACGCGACCATCAGTGCCAGCACGCTTTATGGCGGGGGCTAAAGTTTGATGACCTGCAAATTGTTGCCACCGACCATTGTCCGTTCTGTTTCAATGAAAATCTCTATGGTCTGCATCGTTCAAAACACTTAGGTCGTGATAATTTTGAGAAAATTCCTAATGGAGCACCGGGGGTAGAACTGCGTCTCCCCTTACTATTTGATGGTGGCGTTAGACTGGGAAAAATCTCACTGAATCGTTTTGTGCAACTGATTTCTACGGCACCAGCCAAGATGTTTGGGTTGTTTCCTAGTAAAGGGGCGATCGCCATCGGTTCGGATGCCGACCTAGTGCTATTTGACCCCAAAAAACAACACACCCTCAGTGCAATTAATCATCACTCGAATGTGGATTACAGTTTATATGAAGGGCGTTCTGTTACTGGCAAAGTCGAGAAAGTTTTTCTGCGTGGAGAACTGATTGTAGATGGCGATAACTGGCTCGGTCGAAAAGGCAGCGGAAAGTACCGAAAGCGTTCAGCCTCCGGTGTCTTCTAAATACGTTCCAACTACTCCGCTTCCGGATACTCTGGTGACAACCTATCTCCAGATGACGGATTGGACTCAATTCCGCCCGGCGTATCTCAATTACCTTGACAGAATCAAGGTAATGTGCATGGAAGCGCCGGATGTAGCTTTTTATCGCTTCTTGTATGGGTCTATCGGCAAACAGTGGCGCTGGCGCGAACGCATCTCTCACTCCAATGAGGAAATTAAGGCACTGCTGGTAGAACCAGGAACTAGCGTCCACGTTTTGTATGTGGATGGTGCACCTGCTGGATACATTGAACTGGCACAGCATCAAGAAGGGTCGTCAGCGCGGTTCTACTCCACAGAGATTGTTTACTTTGGTCTAAGACCAGGTTATACCGGTCAAGGATTAGGCAAGCATTTATTAAGTCACGGCATTGCCTACGCTTGGAATAAGGGTACTCAACGCTTGTGGGTACACACCTGCAACTTAGACGCTCCCAACACCCTGAAAAACTACATTAATCGTGGCTTTAAAGTTTACAGGGTTGACGAACAGGCAATGCCAGAATGTTACATCTAGCCTCAATATTTTTAAAGAGGCTACTGGGCTTTAATCAGGATTTGGGAGATAGGGACAAGGAGGATCAAAGGGAGATTTTAGCAGGTCAGCTATTTCTACGAAGCTGGTTTAGCCTCTAGTTGGCGTAAAGTAGGCAATAAGCCAAATTTGCTGTTAAGCAAGAGCCAATGCCAGAATGTTGTTTCTACGCTCAAACCTCGAATTACTGCTACATACAACCAATGCTGAAATTTACCAGATTGGCTACGGGTATATCTGTAGTCTTACTAGCGCTGACAACTGCGTGTTCTCAGTCTGCTCCGCCTTCAGCCTCAAACTCTGAAGGATTAAGTGCAGCCTCCGGACAAACCAATGCCTCGGCTGTTGCCTCAAAAGTGGCTTTAGCAAGCCATTTAAAAGAAATTGATGCTAAATTTTACGGCGCTTATTGGTGTGGTTACTGCAATAAGCAGAAAGAAATGTTCGGTCAACAAGCTTTTAGCCAAATTAACTATATTGAGTGCGATCCTAAAGGGAAAAATCCCCAACCACGCCTTTGTCATAAGGCGAATATTGATGGTTTTCCGACCTGGGAAATTAAGGGTCAGCAATACAAAGGAATGCAGCCTTTAGAGCAACTAGCTGATATATCGGGTTATCAAGGCGATCGCAATTTCGGCGACTAAATCTCAATCTAGGAAAGCCATGCCGAGATTTACGTGCAACCTTCTGGGCTTACTCACCCAAGCGACGGTCGCTCCGGCGCACTTTCTGTGAGAAAATGTTAGTTTTAGCATCAATATTATAGAGGATTATAGAGGAGGAACAATAAGAAAAAAGTCCTTAACCAACTCAGTTGCTGAAATTGAGAATAGTACCTTTGCTCCTCCTACTCCAACTCCTCAACAATCCATGCTGAAATCTACCAGGTTTGCTGCTGTACCTACGGTTCTACTAACCTTAATAACGGCTTGTGCCTCATCTGAGCAGTCTCAAAATACTCTATCGCCAACATCTCCAAAGTTAACCGCATTAGCGCCGTTTCCAGTCGCCTCAAAAGCTGCGTCACCTAAGCTATCGCCAACACCCCAGCCTGAGCGCTTTCAAGATGCACTCGATAGCGGAATGGGTGCAGCAACTATTGCTCAATCTGCTGAATCTAAGGATGACTGGAACTTAGTAGTCAGCCGTTGGCAAAATGCGATCGCTTTGCTCAAAACCGTCCCTAAGTCTAGCCTGAATTACACCAAAGCCCAGAAAAAAATCCCTGAATATCAGCGCAACCTCGCCTATGCTCAACAGCAGGTAAAGAACCCCTCAACACCTAAACAGGTGGCAGTTGTCCCCGCAAAGATTGCCACCCCAGCTAATCAAACTACCACCTCAACCCCCGCTTCTGTGGCTACACCCAAGCAAACTAGCGCCTCAGTTATCGCGTCAAAAGTAGCCTTGGCTAGCCATTTAAAACAAATTGGGGCTAAATTTTACGCTACTTATTGGTGTGCTTACTGCAATAAGCAAAGACAAATGTTTGGTCAACAAGCTTTTACCCAAATCAACTCTATTGAGTGCGACCCCAGAGGACAAAATCCCCGTCCAGACCTTTGCCGAAAAGCTAAAATTTCAGCTTTTCCAACTTGGGAAATTAATGGTCAGAAATACTCAGGAATGCAGCCTTTAGAGCAACTAGCCCAAATATCCGGTTATGGAGGCGATCGCAACTTTGGCAACTGAGCTTCCATGATTCAGCTCTAAATAATTCGCATCCGACTGGGCTGTACATAACCTCTTTAGCGTAAAAGTTAAAGATTCTAACAATATCTAGTCAGAGAATGAAAAGAATTGATGAAATTATCAAGATTTTGGCTGAATCAACCACGAATGATGGCAACAATAAGAATAGATATTCTTGGACTCAAGACCAGAAAAAGCTTCTTCTGACCAAGGTTGTAGAGTTATTGTCATTCAATTAAGTTCCCTCTTAAACAGATAATGCTGAAGTCTGCTAAGTTTACTCTCGCTGTATCTATAGTTCTAGTGACAGTCACAACGGGATGTTCGGTATCTCAGAAGTTGTCTAAAAAATTTACTCAAAACCCGTCAACCTTAGCTTTAGCCAATCATTTAAAACAGAAGAATGCCAAGATGTATGGCACGTTCTGGTGTGTCGCCTGTCAAGGACAGAAGAAAGGACTTGGAAAACAGGCAGTTAGTCAAATAAATTACATCGAGTGCGATCCTACTGGCAAAAATCCGCAACTAGACCTCTGCCGCAAAGCGAACGTCACAAGCTATCCTACTTGGGAAATTGACGGTAAGTTCTTTTGTGTAGGCGGGTGTTCGTTGGAGAGACTCGCTGAGGAATCAGGCTATCAAGGCGATCGCAATTTCGGGCAGTAAGTTTCGAGGCTTCAGTACAAGTACCCATGAACTAAACCATGACACGCACCAAACGTTTCACTTCACCTAAAGCTGACGGCAAATTCTCAAAATTCCTACTGCCTGGGTTGCTCTTCGCAGGAACAGTTCTACTGATTCTAGCGGTGAGCTTTATCGATTGGACTTTTATATTCCAGCCGATCCAGGATGTCGTTTTTGTGATCGAAGAGCAATATCAGCAATGGCTAGTTAAACAAAGTACTAACAACCCCCTCGTCCTGCTGCCATTAGCATTTGCCGGAGGTCTGATTTCCAGCCTTTCTCCCTGCCAACTCTCCCTACTGAGTGTGAACCTTACTTACATCGGCACTCGTGAGTTTACCTCTCGCCGGGATGCCTTGATCAAAGCTGGGGCTTTTGTCTTGGGAGTGGTAACAGTCCTGAGTTTATTGGGGTTGTTCTCGTCCTTTGCTGGTGCTGTAATGGTTGGCTACCGTGGCTATTTCAATATCGTCGTGGGTCTGATAATTCTGGTAATGGGTCTAAGTTTATTAGATTTTATACACTTGCCTTTACCCAAAATAGGTTTAGCATTGCCAGTCACTGGACCTTATAGCGCTGGATTGACATTCGCGCTGGTGAGTTCTCCCTGCACCAGTCCTGTCCTCTTTGCCGTTATGACGGCAGGTGCTGCCACAGGTTCTCCGATTGTAAGTACCTTGACAATGGTTAGTTACGCACTGGGTACGAGTGCCATTATTTTCCTCGCCAGTTTGTTCGCAGGTTTAGCCAAACAAACCCGCGTTATATTAAAACATTCTGATTGGGTCATGCGTATTGGTGCTGGGTTGCTGATTATTATGGGAGGCTTTTATCTAGTCAATGGTATTCGCTGGGTTCTCTTAGTACTGTAGTGTCAGCTGCAAACTACTAAATTGGTATGAGTGGAGCGAAACGTTGACAACCGTAAAAATAATGGTAATCAACCCGAACACCACGGGTGCAATGACAGAAAAAATCGCAAAAGCGGCAAAAGCGGTAGCCAATTCGACAACTGAAATAACGGCTGTTAACCCAGATAAGGGACCGGTCAGTATAGAAGGATATTACGATGAAGCTTATTGCGTACCCGGTCTACTCGAACTCGTCTGCAAGGGTGAGAAAGAAGGCTACAACGGCTATATTATCGCCTGTTTTGATGATACGGGTCTGGATGCAGCACGGGCAGTTGCCCGTGGACCCGTTCTCGGCATCTGCGAGGCGGCAATGTACACAGCAGCGATGTTGGGTACCAGCTTTTCTGTCGTTACAACCCTACCCCGCTCCATTCCGATTATCGAACATTTGGCGCTGAAATACGGGATGGAACGCTTTTGTCGTAAGGTTCGTGCTGCTGAAATTCCGGTTTTGGCATTAGAAACACCCAACTCGGATGCAGCTTATAAAGTCAGAGATGAAGTGAAATGTGCGATCGCCCAAGACCGTGCGGAGTGTATTCTCCTCGGTTGTGCGGGAATGACCGATCTAGCCAAGTGGCTTAGTTCAGAAACAGGTGTACCCGTCATTGATGGTGTCGCCGCCGCTGTGAAACTTGGTGAGGCATTAGTCGGTTTAGGTGTCACCACCAGTAAGGTTGGTGCTTACGGTTTTCCCATACCCAAAACCTATATGGGTGACTTTTCCCGCTTTCAGCCGGAATAATCTTCAATCACGTCAGGCATCAGCACTATTTCACATAGAGGAAAATGGAACTGTAGCCCTTTCTTGCAGTATCTAGCCTTGAGTTATCCTCAAACCTCTCAACCCAACCCAACCCGTAACAACCAGCAGGAAACTCACTTCAACCGCACTCGTGCCAGTCTGCGGCAAGCCCTGTCCTGGTATTCCAACTTTCGCCGCCACCAAAACCATCCCCCCGATGTGGAACTACAAGCTTCCCTGCGAAAAGAGTTGGAGGTTTTGAAATCGACACTCGACAAGCTAGACCAGCAAGTAATTCGCATTGCCGCTTTCGGTCTAGTCAGTCGCGGCAAATCAGCGGTAGTCAATGCCTTATTGGGACAGAAAATTCTGCAAACCGGCCCCCTCAACGGCGTCACTCAATGGCCGAAGTCTGTACGCTGGACACCCAGCACTGAAGGGAAAGTACAGGTGGAATTGATCGATACGCCAGGGTTAGATGAAATCCAGGGAGAAGCGCGGGCGCAGATGGCATTTGATGTTGCCTCGCAAGCCGATTTAATTTTGTTTATCGTTGCGGGTGATATTACGCGCACTGAGTATCAGGCGCTTTGCGAATTGCGGCAAAGTCAAAAGCCTCTCATCCTGGTGTTTAACAAAATCGACCTCTACCCAGACCAAGACGCAAGAGCGATTTACCAACAGTTGCAACAACTCGGCACAGGTAGCCCTAAAGATCGACGGCTGCAAAAGCTGTTGTCAGAAGATGAGATTGTCATGGTAGCGGCGGAACCCGCGCCTATAGAAGTGCGAGTTGAGTGGCCGGATGGAGAGGTGACCTATGAATGGGAGACGCCGCCGCCGCAAGTGGATGAACTCAAGCAGAAAATCTTGAGGATGCTCAATCGCGAAGGGCGATCGCTTTTAGCCGTCAATGCCTTAATTCAAGCCCGCAATGCCGAACGTTCGATTGCGAAAAAAACTCTCGATTTACGCCGCAGCGAAGCAGAAGACTTAATATGGCGGTTCACAAAGTATAAGTCTCTCGCCGTGGCGCTCAATCCGATTGGGGTTGTGGATGTCTTGGGAGGTGCGATCGCAGATTTGGCGCTGATTCGTTCTCTCTCTCGGCTATATGGTTTACCCATGACTGGCTATGAAGCTGGAAAGCTCTGGAAAAAGATTGTACTCAGTTCTGGAGGCTTATTATTAGGTGAACTGGGTAGCAGTGTCCTGTTGGGGTTGGGAAAGAGTGCTTCTGCCGTTGTGACTACCGTTGACAGTCCATCGGGTATCACTGCCTATGCCGGGGCTGCGATCGCTCAAGCTGGTATTGCGGGTTACGGCGCTTATGCTGTCGGTCAGGCGGCACAAGTTTATCTGGAACAAGGCTGCACTTGGGGCTCACAAGGTCCTAGTACCGTCATTCAAGACATTCTTAACGAGGTTGAGCCAGACACAATTCTTTATCGTCTGCGGCAGGAATTAGGGCAACAACTAGGGAAGTTTAATGAGTAGTACCAATCGTCAATGAGCATGAGCATTGTCCAAGGCTTAAAAGCTTTATGCTACGCTTTTGTTTCAACAAAAGATACCTATGCTTCACATTTGATTGGTATAAGCTCTCGTACTGAGAGTTGTCGCTCGCTCAGTAATTAAAACTATCAGATTTCCTGACGATGGCTATAACACATACACCTTTATTCAAGTTTTTGTCAATAGTTTGCTTGGTATCATCTTTTAGCTTGTTTTTGTCTAATTTCTCCAATTCATCCAAAGCACAAACCCTTAATTATCATAAACTCAAACTTTCCCCTCAACATGAGTATCTTCTTAAATGTGGCTATAGGAAAAAAGAGATAAATTTAAAACTTCCTGTCGAAAAAATACCCTCTCAAACAGCAGAACTGGAAGTAAATCGGATTGAGCGGGATATGGATGTTCGTTGTGCTAATTATAAGCCTGATATTGGTTTAACAGCATTAATTCCTAGCTCAAGTACAGGTATAACTTTAGCCACTAATCCAACTTTTTTCTTTTATATACCTGATGTAAATTTAGAAGGAATAGAAGGAGAATTTATCCTTCGCGATGAGCAAGAGGAACAGGTTTATAATAAAATTGTCCCCTTAAAACAAGGTGATAGTATTATTGGTATTGAGCTTTCCGATTCTCCATCTTTACCTTCTTTAAAAGCTGGTAAATCTTACTACTGGGTTTTCAGTCTCCTGCTTGATAAAGTAGATCGCAGCACCAACGCGAGTGTAGCGGGTTGGATTAAACGTATTGAACCTAACTCAGCATTGAAGCAGAAGTTAGACACTGCATCGAGTCAACAGCAGCCAGTGATTTATGCCACCAATGGGATTTGGTATGAGGCACTTGCCAGTTTAGCTAAGTTACGCTGTACCTCTCCGAATAACGCAACGATAGCTTCAGATTGGGAATCTCTACTGCAACAAGTTGGACTACCAGAAATATCTAAAAAGCCTTTAGCACTATGCAATTAAGCCAAAGCTTTCTACTGTCAAAGTAATTTAGACTTTGCTAGTTCCCGTTGAGCAGTTTGAGTAATCTGTTTGAGTGCATCTAAATCAGGAGGCGGTATCTGGCTATCCATTCCCAGCCAAAGAAGGTACTCAATATTACCAGCAGGACCTGTAAGCGGCGACCAAGTTAAACCTTTGTATGCCCAACCTAAGTTTTGAGCAGCTTCTAAAACTTGGAAAATGGCGTTTGCTTGGTCATTGGGGTCACGCACCACCCCTTTTTTTCCAACACGTTCGCGCCCCACTTCAAACTGTGGCTTTACCAGCAAAACTACTTCGCGAGGCTCTTGCAATAAATTCCAAAAAGCATCGAGAATCTTCGTTAAAGAAATAAACGACACATCCACGACGCCCAAATTTGCATAGACCCCTTCCTCAATTTCCCCGCCTTGGTAAGGGGGGGCTAGGGGGGGTGAATTTTCATATAAATCCGCAGGCTGAAGATGACGTAGATTCGTGCGTTCTCTCAAAACTACTCGCTGATCATTCCGCAAACTCCAGGCAACTTGTCCATAGCCGACATCAACTCCATAAACTCGTTTTGCTCCAGCCTGCAGCAAGCAGTCGGTAAAGCCACCTGTAGAAATGCCACCATCCAGGCAAATGCGCCCTGCCACATGAATTCCAAACACTTCTAGGGCTTTTGCAAGTTTTTCGCCACCTCTGGAAACGTAAGGCGATTTCTCCTTAATCTGAATCTGTGCAGTCGTCTCAACCTCAGTTCCAGGCTTATCAATTACCTGCTGATTCACCTGCACTTCACCCGCACGAATCAGCCGTTGCGCTAGTTGTCGCGACGAGCAGAGATTAAGATCTACTAATAACGTATCCAGTCGTTGTTTAGGCAAGGTAGCTTTCTTCTGTTGTGAGATGACATTTTCCCCAACTGGGCGCTGAACAACTACGCCACAAACACAAGCCGCCGCGAAGTTATACACTCCTGCCATTTTAAACAGCTTGGCGCATTCCATTTCATAGTTGAACAGGTTCAAATGCCGATATT
>DATNQT010000534.1:0-9024 GCA_036703885.1 Candidatus Sericytochromatia bacterium | reverse complement strand
TCACAGCTTTACAATAACTTTAAGAGTTTTCTAGTTAAACTTCATATCTTTATCATTCAGCACGTTCAAGCTAGACAACCGTAAACGTGAGTACACGAACGTTGCAATAGAAAATTTCTCTTCCCCCCTCCACCCCTTCCTACTCCCCGTTTTCAATTTAGACTTTAAACACTCTCCGGCTCAACATAGCCTTGAATATTCTCCGGCTCAAACTGGCGCAGAATCCGGGTAGCTTGCTTAGTCAAAGTTTCAGAACCCTTGACAACAATTAAGTATTTACCTTCGTTAAGTCGATTGCGGTAGGGTAAGGCATCACCGCTACCGGATATTAAGCTAGACCCGCCCCCGACGAAAAAGCTGCCCATTGCACCTGCGATCGCACCAAACACGCCGCCGATAATATGGTTACCTACAGCACCCGCCCATTCAAACAGTTCTATCCCCGTTTGCAGATTAAAGGCATACCCTGCCACAAATCCAAACGGTATTAGCCAGTAGGCTAATATACGTATTTGCTTTTGCGCCTCTAAAGCGGGGTCGATTAACCCAAATTCCTCAGCACTCTTGTAGCCTCTACCAAGGATACTAACTTTATCCATCGGTAAGCCTTCTTTCTCTAAGGCTGAGTAGGCTTCTTCAGCCTCAATGCGGTTTTGTAATACGGCAATCAAGTAATTCATTAAGATTTAAGCGTTTGATACTGGATTCAAGTTCAGTAGAAGCAGAAGCGGCGCTGGTTGATGCAAGCCTCTATCCAAATTATGAGCCTGAAAGCAGCATCGTTGGACAGACTAAATCTTAGCGGCTAATACGGATAACCTTAAAATATTTCAGATAATTCGCCGTGTAGCGGCACCTTTGCAGTTACAATTCCTACTGCGGTAAATCTACCTAATGCATTTAACCGCAATTGCTAGTAGTATCGACTCTCTGCGCTCCTCGAACGCCTGAGCGCGATTTGTGTAGCCCTTTCAACCCATCTGGTGCCAATGTCTAAGGTTCTCGTCTCCGACATAATCGATAAAGCTGGAATTGATATCCTCTCCCAAGTTGCTCAGGTTGACATCAAAACCAATCTCTCGCCTGAGGAATTAATTGGGATTATCTCGGAATATGATGCCCTGATGATTCGCTCTGGCACGCGCGTTACCAAAGAAATCATTGAAGCTGGCAAGCAATTAAAAATTATCGGACGCGCAGGTGTTGGTGTTGATAACGTCGATGTGCCAGCCGCTACCCGTCAGGGAATTGTAGTGGTTAACTCCCCAGAAGGGAATACGATCGCCGCAGCGGAACACGCCTTGGCAATGATGCTTTCTATGTCTCGCTACATCCCCGATGCCAATCAGTCGGTCAAAAACAATCAATGGGATCGCAAGAGTTTTATTGGGGCAGAGGTTTATAAAAAAACCCTGGGTGTTGTTGGCTTGGGGAAAATCGGTTCCCATGTTGCTACCGTAGCCAAGGCAATGGGGATGAGGCTGGTGGCGTATGACCCCTTTATTTCCGTAGAACGAGCCGAGCAGTTGGGCTGTCTCCTCGTAGACTTGGATATGCTCTTACAGCAGGCGGATTATATCACCCTCCATATGCCGAAGACGCCGGAAACGACTCATTTAATTAATGCTGAAGCCCTGTCAAAGATGAAGCCGACTGCCCGTATTGTCAACTGTGCGCGGGGCGGGATTATTGACGAACAGGCACTCTTTGAGGCATTACAATCCGGGAAAATTGCAGGTGCGGCATTAGATGTTTTTGAATCGGAACCGCTAGGAGATTCACCTTTGCGATCGCTTGGCAAAGAAATGGTTCTTACTCCACACCTAGGAGCCTCTACAGCAGAAGCACAAGTGAATGTGGCGATTGATGTTGCCGAACAAATCCGCGATGTCCTCTTGGGCTTACCTGCGCGTTCAGCGGTCAACATTCCAGGACTTTCTCCAAACGTCCTCGAAGAACTCAAACCCTATATGCAGTTAGCAGAAACCCTTGGTAATCTAGTCGGTCAGCTATCGGGGGGACGGATTGAAATGTTGAATGTCCGGTTGCAGGGCGAGTTAGCGACTAATAACAGCCAGCCCCTAGTTGTAGCGGCGCTCAAAGGCTTACTGTCTCAAGCCTTGCGTGAACGGGTCAATTATGTAAATGCTAACATTGAGGCGAAAGAGCGGGGGATTCGGGTCATTGAAACACGGGATTCATCGATTCGAGATTATTCCGGAGGTTCGCTGCACTTATCGGCAATTGGGTCTTTGGGCGAACATTCCGTGACGGGAGCTTTATTGGCTGATGGCGAAATTCACATCACTAGTGTGGATGATTTTCCCGTTAATGTTCCCCCAAATCGCTATATGCTCTTTACCCTGCACCGCGATATGCCAGGAATTATTGGTAAAATTGGCTCTCTGCTAGGCAGTTTTAATGTCAATATTGCCAGTATGCAAGTCGGTCGCAAAATCGTGCGAGGCGACGCCGTTATGGTTCTGAGCATTGATGACCCCTTACCAGAGGGAATCTTATCAGAGATTACGAAAGTTCCAGGAATTCGGGATGCTTACACGGTAACTTTATAAGTGCTGAGTGCTGAGTGCTGAGTACTGAGTAAAGTAATAGGGGTAAGAGCGCTGATATCAGTTTAGATATAATACTTGCTTCCGACTCCCACTCCCGACTCCCCACTCAGCACTCAGCACCTAGCACTCAGCACTAAACTATGGCAAACAGTTGGTGGGAAATTCAAATTCTCTCTGATCCAGCCTTGGAGGATTTAATCTTCTGGCGGCTGGAAAAGTTTGGCTGTCGGGGAATGTCCATTGAGGTGAAGGGGCACTCTCTACTCGTGCGGGCGCACTTACCCCAAATGCAGGCACAGCTACTAGATTTGGCAGCGCTTTCTCTGTGGCTGCGCCAGGATGCCCTAACGGTGGGGCTACCAGTCCCAGTAACCCAGTGGCACTTAATTGATGAGGAAGACTGGTCGAGTAGTTGGAAACAGCACTGGGAACCCCAAGAAATTGGCGATCGCTTCTTAATTTACCCCGCCTGGTTACCACTGCCAGAACCGTCAGAACGGCGGCTATTACGCCTAGATCCTGGCGCTGCTTTTGGAACGGGCAATCATCAGACAACTCAACTGTGCCTGGAAGCGCTGGAAATGCGCATCGGTGATGAATCAAGCAACCAGATGGTAGCGGATATTGGTTGTGGATCTGGTATTCTCTCCATCGGGGCGGTGTTGTTGGGAGCGAAAAAGGTTTATGCCGTGGATATTGACCCTTTAGCTGTAAAATCCGCCCGTAGCAACCGCGACTTAAATCAAATCAGCGCTCAACGCATGGTGGTAGAGAAGGGGAGTGTTGAGGTATTGTCGAAGCTAGCAGGTGGAAAACCCGTTGATGGCATTCTCTGCAATATTCTGGCAGAGGTAATTATCGACTTAATCCCGGCGATGAGTGAGATCGTAACTCCCCATAGTTGGGGAATTATCAGCGGTATTTTATTAGAGCAGGCAAAGCATATTGCCGACACCCTGGAACAACACAACTGGGTTGTCGCCACCCTATGGAAGCGTCAAGACTGGTGTTGCTTTAATATCAGACGCTCTTGAGGTGTTATATGATGTCCGGCAAAACACCCATTCAATGGCGAATTTTGTTGAAGATTTTGAGTTGGCTCTACTCCTGAGTGCGATAAGCAAGAGCAAAGCGGTCAATGTCTGCTAAATCTGAAAATATTTGAATGTGGCAGTAACTGCCTTGCTGATGCAGTAATTGAGCCACTATATCGGCTTGTCCTGCCATCATTTCGATTAACCAAATACCGCCCGATCGCAAATAATCGGGTGATGTTTCGATCAACTGCCGAATACAGTCTAAACCATCGCCCCCGCCATCAAGGGCAAGATGGGGTTCGTGGTTTGCAACTTCCGGTTGCAGTTGCGCTATCCAATTGCTGGGTATATAGGGGGGGTTTGACACCATCCCACTCAATTGACCTTTAAAAGCGCCCAGAGGCTCCCACCATGAACCTTGATAAAACTGAATCCTATCTTGCAAGCCTAGCTGTTGAGCATTGAGTTGGGCAATAGCCAAAGCCTCAGCACTGCGATCGACAGCGTGAATGGTGGCAGCTTTAAAAGCCTCTGCCAGCCCAAAAGCGATCGCACCACTGCCAGTTCCTAAATCTGCCCAGTGTCCTTCTGTAAGTTGGGGGTTTGAGATATTCTTCACCGCGTCCAGTGCCAAGTCAATCAAGCACTCGGTTTCTGGGCGAGGAATCAGCACAGCTGGGGAAACAGTTAGGGAAAAATGACGCCAAGGGGCTACTCCAGCTAAGTACTGAATTGGCGATCGCTCATAAAGACGCCGCTGCCATAGCTGGGAGAGCATTGGCAGCGGATATCGTAATTCAATTTGCGGTCTTTGTTTAAAGGACTCTAAACGCAGTGCCAACGGCTCAAGTCCAGCTAGTTCTTGTAACAGCCAGTCCACTTCCGTCACTGGAATCTCCGCCGTCACTGCCGACTTACGAGCCTCCTGACGCCATTGCCAAAGTTCTATGCCCGAAACCCTTGACAAAATTGGAGAGTTTTGAGCTAATAACTCATGTTTCGCGTCATTACTACTCACTCTCCAATCCTTGCTTTTTCAAAAGTGCTGTCTACTATAGCTATCCACGGCTTACCAAGTCCTAAATTCAAAGCGCTGATTACTGAGTAAAACACTCTTGACTCAGCACTTAACACTCAGCACTCTATCGCTGTGGACGCTGGGGCGCACTTTGCTGGGGCTGATTAGCTGGTCGGGATGCTGGCAATGATTGCACAAATGCGTCAGCCTCTGGAGACCGAACTAACTGAATCTTCTCGACAAACGGGTCATTACTGGTTTGCAATTTCTGAATAACGCTCTCCAAGGGCACAACCTGAATCTGAATTTTTGTATCAGGTTTTTGCTGCTTGATTTTGTCTACTATCCCCTGTAATTGATTCTTGTCGAAAAAGAAAGGAATTGCCTGCTGACCATTGGGCTGGGGAAAAATCAGGTATTCCTGAGGCGTAGCACCTGTCGCTACAAATAGGGGTGTGCCTTGAAATTGCTGGCTTTGTTGACCGTTCTGACTCACTATCGCCTGTGCTGATTGCACCTGCTGCTGCACGGGTACGTACTGAAAGTTCAAACCATCTGGTTTGTTTTGATTGTCCTTACCTAACTTGTAGACTTCTCCCATAGATACGGGTACAACTTGCACGGCGCTCCCCAGTTCGGGCTTGTTCTTCTTCAGCTGCTCTACAAAAGCCTGAGCATCCTGTTGACTGAGAAAGGCAGGTGCTACTGCTGCTGTCTTGTTGCTTTCTCCGGTCGGAACCGAGGCAACTAGGGGTGACCCTTGGGGATCGGCAATGGTGAATACTGGTACAGATTGCAGCTTTTGAACAACTGCGTCGTCTGGCAATGCCAGTGCCTGTAGATTGTCTACAAACAAGGAACCCATCAGGGCACTTCCGACTAAACCGAGCGTTGCGCTCCAACGAACTAATGATTTCATCAAAATTACCTCACAGTTTGACCTTAGATACCTTGTCACAATCAGGATACTGCTCCCACCTTGGGATGACACATAGAAAGATAGAAAGACTGAGTTTAGCTGAGTTTATTCGGATCGAAATTTTTTCTGCCCTATTGATTTCTAGGTTTTTTTCCGCTGTTATCGATCAAGAACTCCCGGCATTATTTTCATTCATCGGTGAGTTCCCTGACTTTGTTCAATCTCTAATAGTTCCACAACATAAATTGAGGTCGCGACTTGAGTGCTCATATGGATTCTACGAACTCAGCTTACACTCTGGCGAGATGAAGTCTCACCAGAGCTAACGTACTACACATGGTACATGGATTTCTGTTCTTTTCACATCGCATTTGACTCTCATCAAAAATTGCGGTATGGCTTCAACGAGTCTAGAAGAAATTGTAATCGGGATGACAGGATTTGAACCTGCGACATCCTGCTCCCAAAGCAGGCGCGCTACCAAGCTGCGCTACATCCCGGTTCTATCCAGATAGTATAGCTTGCTTTTGACCTATTAAAGTCAAGTTGGCAAATTTTTCGGGTTTAATCAGGATACCAAAACATCCCTTTAATTCCCTCAGGGTCAGCCATAAAGCCCATTCTTCGATAAAAATTTACCACATGAGGGTCAGCGAAGAGCGTGATGTTGCTGATATCCTCACTGCGAAGTTTCTTAATCATGTACTTCATCAACGCCTTACCCAGTCCCTTACTTTGGAACTCCGGGTGAACCACAACATCCCAGATTGTGGCATTAAAAGCATGATCAGAAGTTGCCCGTGCGAAGCCAATCAAGCGTCTAGTGCTACCTCGCTGCTGCCACATGGACCCCACCAAGAAGCTGTGCTGAATCGCCTTCTTGACTTTGCGCATGGGACGGCGGGACCAACCGACTGCATCGCATAGCTCTTCTAATTCGTAAAGATCGATGTCCCGTTCCGTACTGAAAAATATACGAGAATTTTCATCGGTGCGATCGCTCGTACCTTCCACTGCATCCCCTTCAAACTGCGTCTGCGGTGCAGTATCAGAACTGCTAAAAAAGCTTTTCCAAAAACCCATGCAGGTATGGCTGTGGCATTTTCATACTTCTGTCCCTAAAGTTCGGCAGATTATCCCTCCCCTAGGAAAGAGACTTTCTGCTTGATAGGGATCAGAGTTAATACTAGAAGTTTATCCTAAACCCCAGAGGTACAACCACGAACGGTCTTGAACTTTTGAGATAAGGTATTTTACATCAACTAATCGATGCTAGATTAACTCAGGCTTGTCGAAAGTGCCATAAACTTGAGATTTCTGATACTTTCTAGGGCACTAAATTTAGCCAAAACTTCGTGAGATAGATATTAACACGAACTATACCCCTATATCTCCCCTATCTCCTGGGTCAATAAAAACTCAGGAAATACCTTCTTTAGTTAAACTGAGGCTATTGCTGCTGAATTTTTGAGAGATTAACCAGATACACTAGGTTTTTATCCTCGGAAGCGTACTTCGCTCCTGTATCCCAAAAAGCTTTTGATAAAAGCAAAGACGTTCCACCCCTACTTATGGCTGCGGGTTTAAAATCATCCACACTAGAACTCCTAAAACGCTTCAACCGGGCGTTTCCCCAGTTCTATGAGCAGTTTGTCAGTAGTGAGATTCAATTGCAAAATCTCAGGCTCGCCTACCGACTTTACAAAACTAAACGGGCGATAATTGAGATTAAACCAGAAGGCTCGAAAAGTGCCCTGCATTTTGCGTACCGCAACCAGTCTTTTCTCCTCAGTGATATTTTTGGTGTTCTGGCAGCCTACGGACTGACTATCCACAGTCTCAGTCTCTATGGACAAATCAATCCGCCGATGCTGGTATTTATCAAACTGGTGGTGTCTCGTGGCAGCAAAGCCTTAACCAACAAAACGGCAGAAAATGTCTGTCGTGCTGTTCGGGAAGCTTTAGCAGGGCGCTTTGAAGTGGAGGAGATGCTGGCAGTTGAGTTTAATCTCGATGCTGGTTTAGAGCAGGTGGAAACAGAATTTTACGTAGACCCAGTTTTTCATCTACCAGCGCTGTTAATTGAGGCAGACAACCAACCGGGTTTATTTTACAAAGTGATGTATGCCATCTGGCAAGAGGATTTACTGGTAGTCAATGCCAACTTGCTGGTGTGGCGCGGGCGAACTCGGCTAATTTTGTACTTATTGGGACCCAACGAAAACTTAATTCCTGAATATTTAGGTCAAAAAATTGCTGAAAGCGTACGGCAGCGTTTACTAGGTCGGCGATTTTAGTCATTGATATAGCAGTAGGGGCGAGACATGCCTCGCCCCTACTCTATGGAGCGTATGTGCGTAAGTCCTAATCTGTTTTAGTGGGCTGCTTTCAGCTGCCAAGGATTGCATTAATTGCAGCCGCTACGGAAACACTCTGGTTGCAAAGTACTTCCTACTTCTAGGTATACTGCTTTCGCAGGTGTGTATGGCAGTTAATTGTTATTCAAGCTTTTTGTATGGTTTCCCTGGCCCGTAAGAACCTGCTCGAAGATATTCCTCGCTTCTTGGTTGCTCAGGCAGGAATCATGTTTGCCGTTACTTTAGTTACCCTGCAAACAGGTGTCTTTACTGGGTTTACCCGCTCGGTTGGTCAGTTAATCCATAATTCCGATGCTGACATTTGGGTTGCCTCAGAGAGCTTAGTGCAATTTGAAGTAACATTACCAATTCCTGTGTCCTATGTCCTTCAGGCTCAACAGGTGGAAGGTGTGGCGCGAGCCGAAGCACTAACTTTTAACAACGCTTTGTGGCGTCATCCTGAAGGTGAAATAACTTATGTCAGAGTAGTGGGATTTGACCCAAATGGGCAATTATTTACACCAAAAAATCTCATCCAAGGGAGTGTGAGTGACCTAACGCAACCCTACAGCGTCATCGTAGATACAACTAACCGCGATTTGCTGAACATAAAACGAGCAGGGGATGAAGTGAACGTTAATTCCTTGCCAGCACGAGTGATTGGTTTAACCCAAGGAAATCGCTCAATCGTGTCAAATGCTTTTATGTTCACCTCCTTACAGAGTGCCAAGTCTTACTTAACATCGGGTCAAACTTCTAATTTGTCCTGTAAGTTGCCATCGGGTTCACAGGACATGATTTGCACCAACACGTTCTCAAATACCCCTCAGACTTCACCTACCCAACCCCCTCCGACACCGCAGCCGTTAGTTGCATCAGATTTGATCACTTATGTAATGATTCAAGCCAAGCCAGGTCAGAATATACGATCGCTTAAGCAGAAATTAGAAGCGGCTTTACCCAATACCCACGCTTACACTCGTGCCGAGTTGGCTCAGAAAAATCAAGACTTTTGGGTAAAGCGAACCGGAATTGGATTTGTTCTGGGACTGGGTGCCGTTGTGGGTATTATTGTTGGAGTGATTATTGTGGGTCAAATTCTTTACTCTTCCGTATCTGA
>DATNQT010000533.1:0-4601 GCA_036703885.1 Candidatus Sericytochromatia bacterium | reverse complement strand
CCGTAGGCTTTAGCAGTAGTATTGTCCCCCAGAAGTGGCGTCTCCTTTATTCTCTAAATCCTATGGTAGGCGTTATTGATGGTTTCCGTTGGGCGATTTTAGGTGGTGAGTCAAACCTTTATTGGTCAGGATTTGCACTCTCGCTTGGATTAGTTGCCTTATTATTTGCCAAAGGATGTATTGCATGAAGGAGGTAAATTAATTGTAGAAACAGCTATCAACCTGGATGATAACAGCCGTGCTATGCTATTTTGTCCTTTAGCTTCTGATAGCCCTTATGGGATAACAAATTGCACATTTTTTAATATAAAAGGACTAGTTGATACTCTCTCTAGCCTGGAGTTAGTTACTCACGAAACAGAATTACTGTACACTCCAAAAATGTCCAATTCTACAAACTTATTATCGACTGTTAAAAGTCGGATAAAGTCTTTAAAGCTAGTCAAGCCCTATATAAAGCCATATGTAGATCGTCTAACTTTAGTTTGCTCCAAGCAATCACAAAATGAAGCGGCTCTCCTCAATGAATACTGGAACAGCACACATAATACTTTTAAGGAGCCTCTGGAATAAAGTTAGGTGCATCAACGCTCCTCTACCCACGTGCTCTAAGGCACAAATTCTAAAGTATGTCAGATACGGTTATTCGGGTTGAGAACCTCGGAAAGAAATACATTATCGGTCACCAAAAGCAGGAGCGCTACACGGCGTTGCGGGATGTGATGGCGAAGAGTGCCAATTCTTTGGGACGCAGGTTTATGAAGCCATTGACGAAACAGCTATCTGACTCAACTGTTGAGGAATTTTGGGCACTGAAAGATGTATCGTTTGAGATAAAAAAAGGCGATCGCATCGGCATTATTGGACGTAATGGTGCGGGAAAATCGACACTTCTTAAAATTTTGAGCCGCATCACTGAACCAACTAGTGGTCGCATTACTGTTAAAGGACGAGTTGCCAGTCTCTTAGAAGTGGGAACCGGATTTCATCCTGAACTAACCGGGAGAGAGAATATCTTTCTCAATGGTGCGATTCTGGGAATGAGCCGATTTGAAATAAAAAAGAAGTTTGATGAAATCGTTGCCTTTGCAGAGGTAGAAAAGTTTTTAGATACCCCAGTTAAGCACTACTCTTCTGGGATGTATGTTCGCCTAGCTTTTGCAGTCGCTGCACACTTAGAGCCAGAAATTTTGATTGTAGATGAAGTGCTTGCAGTGGGGGATGCTGAATTTCAGAAGAAGTGTTTGGGAAAGATGGAGGATGTCGCAGAGAAAGAAGGGCGAACTGTGTTGTTTGTGAGTCATAATATGACGACCGTTCAAGTTCTCTGCCAGAGGGCGATTCTTCTGGAAAATGGGGAAGTCAAAATGACTGGTTCACCAAAAACTGTAATCAGTCAGTATATTAGTGGCGACTTTGAAAATTTAGCCGAGCGTGTCTGGATTTCTCCCAAGTATGCTCCTGGTTGTCAGAGTTTACGGTTGCATAGAGTGAGCATTTGCGATCGCACCGGAATCACTACACCGGATATAGAGATACAGCATCCTTTCAGTATCGAGGTTGAGTACTGGGTACTTCAACCAGGAATCAAGGCGGGAGCGACTATTTTGATCTGGAACCATGAGGGAACATTGATTCTTAGCTCTATCAGCAATCATGAGCCAAACTGGCACGGGAAAACACGACCTCATGGTTTGTTCAAGAGTGTTTGCCAATTTCCTGGGAATTTATTAAATAACGGTCGTCACAGCGTTTCGGTGCTGTTATGGAAAGATAACTATGTTGCCTCTACACATGAAGATGAAGTTTTGCACTTTGAGGTACACGAATCATCAGGAGGGGTACGTGGTGATTATTTCTCAGGCGATGATGATTGGGGTGGTGCAGTACGTGTATTGCTAGACTGGAAAACCGATTACCTAGGGGAGAAAGAATAACGTTGAACTGACATCTCTAGTGAAACTCGGAAGTAGGAGAGAACAACTTTTATGAATTTAACTTGGTTAACAAAAGAGGAAGTCGATGAAGCAGTAATGAAAAAATGTCTTCAGACAAATGTTGTCCTTGACATTGGTTCTGGGATTTGTCCTCAATACTTCGTTAAACCAAACGTACATATCTGCGTTGAACCTTACCTTCCGTATATTGAAAAGTTACAGCAATCGGGTGTAGATGAGTCCAGATATATATTTCTCAACTGTGCCTGGGATGGGGCAATGAAAATTTTGCCGGATAAGTCAGTGGATTCGGTATTTGCCCTTGATGTAATTGAACACATGGAAAAGGAAGATGGCTTAAAGTTTCTCAAAGAAGCTGAACGAGTTGCCCGTCAACAGATTATGATTTATACCCCGTTGGGCTTTTATCCTCAAACTTACGACGACCCAGATAAATCAGACCGTTGGGGTATGGGCGGTGGTTATTGGCAAACCCATCGTTCGGGATGGTCTCCAGAAGATTTTGGTGAGGGTTGGGAGCTAATTTGCTGTAAAGAGTATCATTTTATTGATGAAGATGAGCAGCTTTTGGAAAAACCATTTGGCGCAATTTGGGCGTTTCGTAACTTTGGAGAAACTCTACAGGAAGCAAGGAAAATAGACTCGCTTGAAGGGATAGCAACCGATGAGCTAGCCTTAGCATTGTGGAGGCGCACGACAGGAAAAGTGAAACGAACTTTAAACCATTTTAAGATTAATAAATTGTCTAAGAATGTTGATGAGATAGTTTAAATTGCAGATATTTATGATAGCTAAGAAGTTTTTAGATAAGCTTTAAGAGGTAATAGAATAGTGCGGATTCTCATTCTAGGTGCTAATGGTATGTTGGGTCACAAGTTGACCCAAGTTTTTTCTCAACAATTCAAGGTACTCGCCACAGTGCGTTCTAGTACAGATACTTTTGCCAGACATCCAGTACTCGCTCAAGAACATTTGTTGGGAAATGTATCGGTTGAGAATTTTGACAGCATCGTGCGTGCGATCGCGCTCTCCAAACCCCAAGCCGTAATTAACTGCATTGGCATTGTTAAGCAACAGCTTGCCGCAAAAGATCCACTGCCTAGCATCTCGGTCAATGCGCTCTTTCCACACCGTTTGGCTCAGGTATGCCAAGCTGCTGGCATCCGTCTGATTCACATCAGTACTGATTGTGTTTTTTCGGGACGGAAAGGAAATTACGATGAAAGTGATGTGGCTGATGCTGAAGACTTGTATGGCAGAACCAAACTCCTCGGTGAGGTAAACGCCGACGGCTGTCTAACACTGCGGACATCGATTATCGGACGGGAACTTGAAACTTCACACGGTCTAGTTGAGTGGTTTTTGAGTCAAGAAGGGAAAGCTATTCGTGGATACAAAAAAGCCATATTCAGCGGCTTCACGACTAATGCCCTTGCCGAGATTATTGCCCAGATTATCACCAACCACTCAGATCTGCATGGGGTTTGGCACGTCGCCGCTGAATCGATTAGCAAGTTTGACCTTTTATCACTGGTGAAAGAAATATACAAGCTGAATATCCAGATTGAACCGGATGAGATATTCCTATGCGATCGCTCTTTAAAGAGCGATCGCTTTAAACAAGCAACCGGGTTCGTTCCACCCCCTTGGCCAGACATGATCGAGCAGATGTATCAAGACCCAACGCTATACTCCAAGCTTCGAGGTGATTATGCTATCAGGTAAAAGAATTGTCGTCACCGGTGGTACTGGGTCTTTAGGCAAAGTTTTAGTGCGGCGCTTGCTTTCTGGGGAGCTTGGTAAACCTAGTAAGATTATCGTGTTCTCCCGCGACGAAGCCAAGCAGCACAGCATGCGACTTGCGTATCAACGTCGTGAAACCGCTACCGACGAAGTGATTTATCACAATTTTGAGGAACTCTTGCAGTTTCAGATTGGTGATGTCCGGGACTATCACAGCGTCAGTGCCGTGCTACGCAATGCTGATGTCGTGTTTAACGCTGCTGCACTCAAGCAAGTTCCCACTTGCGAATACTTTCCCTACGAGGCAGTTCAAACCAACATTGGTGGTGCAGAAAACATCGTGCGCGTGATTCGCGAACATCAACTACCAGTGGAAACCGTTGTGGGAGTCTCCACAGACAAAGCCTGCAAACCCGTTAACGTTATGGGAATGACCAAGGCAATTCAGGAGCGTATCGTAATTCGAGCTAACTTGGATTGTCCAAATACCCGCTTTATTTGCGTGCGTTATGGGAATGTCCTTGCCTCCCGTGGCTCCGTTATACCACTATTCCACCACCAAATTCGTCAGGGTGGACCAGTTACAGTTACCACAACCGAAATGACGCGGTTTCTGCTCAGTTTAGAACAAGCCGTAGATACAATCTTCGCTGCCGTACAATATGCACAACGGGGAGAAACCTATATTCCACGAGTGCCATCAGCAAGAGTGATTGATGTTGCCGAAGTGCTGATTGATGATCGTCCCATCAAAACCCTGATTAGCGGTATTCGACCGGGTGAAAAAGTTCATGAAATTCTGGTATCGGAGGAGGAAGCCTATCGCACCATCGAGCGAGGGAATTATTATGCCATTCTCCCGATGTTACCAGAGCTTCGAGGTGGGACGAATGTTGAGAC
>DATNQT010000532.1:0-9469 GCA_036703885.1 Candidatus Sericytochromatia bacterium | reverse complement strand
ACAATGGGCTACTTCTGACGATGATTCGTCTGTGCGACGTGCAGCAGTGGAGGAGTTAGCCAAGGGGTGGAAAGATCACCCCGATACTTTACCGATGCTCAAACAATGGGCTACTTCTGACGATGATTCGTCTGTGCGACGTGCAGCAGTGGAGGAGTTAGCCAAGGGGTGGAAAGATGAGCCTGGAATTTTTGAATTGTTGTACGATCGCGCCCTCAATGACCCCTTTGAGCGTAAGGAAAAATGGGAAGACAACCCTCGGCAAATTGCACTTGAGGCAATCATCAAGCAGCGTCCTGACTCTCCCCAGACTTTATCACTGTTACGCGACAGAGCTGACAATGACCCAGATGAGAAATTGCGAGAGTTCGCGAAGAAGAAGCTAGAGAAATGGGTTCAAATTTAACCTAACAATTAGTCTAAGCCTAACTAAGTTCCAGACTCCGCTTTGTACAAGGCGGGGTTTACTTTTTTATGGACATTTTTTTACTTATTTGAAGCCGTAATTTCTTTTGAATCCGTAATTTCTCGTAAATTATTTATTATTTTGTAGCAAAAAACACTTGCTTTTACGCAACTAAGTTATTACAATCGTTTTGTTGCAACAGCAACGGGTCAGAAGCCAACCCGGCACCGTGGACAGTAAAGGGTTGGCTCTGGCTCCAACACACGAAGGAGTCAAACTTATTATGACCAAAAAACAATGCCTCAAGCCTTGGGCAATTGCGCGTCAACTTCCCAATCTGAAATGGTCAATCATTGCCCGATATCGCTCTCGCTCAGATGCAGACGGACATCTCCTGTTGTTGCGTCAGCGAGTCCCCAAGCTCGAATTTAAGGTTGTGTTCGATCTGCTTGATTGCAAGTAATGATTCCTGTGGGGAGGGTTATTGCCTAAACCCCACAACTAGATTCCCCCAGGGCGTGTTTTCAAACCCTTTGATCCCCCCCAGCCCCCCTTAAAAAGGGGGGAGAATTCAGTCAAAGTCCCCTTTTTTAAGGGGGATTTAGGGGGATCTCTACCGACCTAAACGAAGCCAATAAAGTTTGAAAACACGCCCTAGCCCCCTTTTTAAGGGTGATTTAGGGGGATCTTGAAGAACTTTTTGTCACGAGAGTTTATCTACATCCCTTGCGAGAGAGCGATCGCTTCCTCCGGATCGATAAAATTTAGGCAGCGATGATCCAACCCTGCTTAAATTGGACTGTTCCCTATCTATGATCGGCAATCTACCGAATGTCAATGCTCTACGCGCTCGCCACACCGGCTGGGATAAACCAACTCCGGAAAATCTCAAAGAGATTGGCACAATTGAGTATTTCTGGCGGAATTTGTTCGAGGCAATCTTCTATCCCAACCAGGATAACTGGCAACAGCAGTGGCAACAACTCCACGAGCTAATTCTTGAACGGTGTCCCAACAACGATGAGCGCTACACCACTCTTATCTACCTAGAGAAGGTTAAAAAAACACTCCAAAGAGACGAGCACTGGACAAAGCACTGGAAATCAGTGTTAATTTACCTGGAAAATACAAGAGATTGGGCGAGAAAATCGATTATTCGTGCCTAAGCGTCGATATTCTTCTGATTGCCTTGTTTATCAACTTAACTAGGATGCGATCGCTTTCTCAGACCTTTTTTGCTAGAACAAGACGAAGTGATCGCGTCAGCAACTATCAAGATCAGCTAAAGCGCGATCGCACCGTTTGGATGATAGCTTAACTTGTGGGCTACACAAACAAGCACCCAGCTAGCAGGTTAAGGAAGCGATCGCTTTTCCTTACCCATTTCTCTATCCTGAGATATCAGTTGGATAATCCGTATGAATGGCTTCTAGCTTCATTAAAATCTTAGGCTTAAGCTTTTCAAACTCCTGCTTGAGAACTTTTTTACTAAATTGTGGCTGACCCCCTGAGGGTAATGTTTGACTTGTATTTGCCCATTGAGTCAATCTTTGACGTTGTTCAGGGGCAATGGTTGAGGTCATTACGTTAGCACAGGATTCTGGTTCTGTAAGAGAAAAAAACAAAATACGGTAGGAACCAGTTTTTCCTAAGAGCCTAGCCATTTTTTGACCGAGGTCTGTTTTCAAATCCAGATAGCAAGGAAGCCAGTTAGCACCGTATTCGCGATTATGCAAAGCAGTAATCCACAATACCATCGGATAGGGCGACATTAAGAACAGGAATTGGTTGTAGCGCGTGCAAACTTGGCGGTTTTGAATGTCCTGTTTTTTCAGCATCACCCAGAGGGTAGCTAAAGCTTCATCGTTGGCTTTGATGATATGGGGAAAAACAATTGCTTGTTGAGGTTTGTCTTTCGGCCAAGACGCCTGCCGACAAATTTCATCCAGTGAAGGGGCACGCTTCTGTTGTGAGTCAGTTAGAACTAGCGGTCTATTTTTTATCGCTTTCTCAATGCGCCCGATCAGTCTCTGATTCTGCTCTAGCCTTTCCTCTACAGTCTTCAACGCTTGGATGACTTCCTCAACGCTTTGAGGACGGGCATTTGGCTCTTTCGCCAGACAGCTCATTACCAGATTCTTGAGCGGAACTGGCAATTTCAGATTGGGCTTAACCGATTCAAATGTTCTAGGGGGCATTGAATGATGCGCTTTGTACCAGCCACCAAAGGAATGACTTTCTCCAACGATCGGCATTTCACCCGTTAGCATCTCAAACATCATCACGCCTAGACTGTAAATATCAGAGCGTTTATCGAGTTCCTTCCCCTCCATTTGTTCGGGCGAACAATAAGCCAGAGTGCCCATAAATGTGTGAGTTTGGTCGGTGTCGGACTGGAGAAGCTTGGCAATGCCAAAGTCAAGGATTTTGACTAGCTCACCGAATGAGGAGTCTTGAAGAACAAGAATATTACTTGGTTTAATATCCCGATGAATGATCGGGCTGAGTTGACCCTCAATAAGAATACCCTTATGAGCGGATTGCAATCCCGAACAGATTTGGCGAGAAGCGTTCAGGAACCGGGGTAAAGATAGAGGTTGCCGTCGAATTATTTCGCTGAGGCTGTCTCCTTCCAAGTATTCCATGACATAGAACGAAATCTCATTTTCGTCTACACCATAATCTCTGACTCGAACGATGTGATTGCTTTTTTCACCAAGCATGGCACAGATAGTCGCTTCTCGATAAAAGCGATCGCGCATCTTCTTGTTCAGCAATGCCTGAGAGAGAAACTTGACCGCAACAATCACGCCTCCTAGTAACATATCTTTAGCCTGATAAACCCGACCCATAGCACCTTTACCTATCAGCTCAACGAGTTGATAGCGGTTGGCGAGTAAGCGACCAGTGTTAGGGTCCATCATGATTTGGTTTGTGCAGCTTGGCTCAGTTATGGAATATACCTATTCATCAGTTTTGCTTAGACGTAATTCGGAAAGCGGCAAGGAAAACTTTCCCGAATTACCTACCATCTGTTGACTTCTAATTCAGATAGTTTGTCTTTTGTCCCTTCGTGTCTGTACGGACTCGACAGAGAAACTCAGCAAGATGATAGGGCTGGTGTTATTGCACAGAATCAGTTGCTCGGTGCAATATGAGAAATATGAAGAGATTGCAATTTATGTAACCTTCATCAAAGGCTAGCCCAGAGAGTTACTGCTTGAGTTGAACTCACTACACTACGTTAGCTTGAAAAATAGTGTTATTCTGGTTGCCGCTCCAGAGTTGCCTCCATTGTGCTAGTAAGGTAGTGACCTGCCATAATGCCACTGGATAGGTAGTAGGTGTTGTCATTCACTCTGTGTCGTGTTTCAAAGCCGCTGCGTCGTTGGCGATCGCCTAAAACCCAGTAGCGTTGAACAATTGATTCTGGAGTTACCCAACCTTCTCCCTCGACACGACCTAGGACACTATGTTGTAAAACAAAGGTGTACTGTCGTTCGCCAGCATCAAGACGCCCCCGATATTGAAAAGAAATATCCTCACGCTCACTGTCGGGAAAAACTAGCTTTGTGACCATCGTAAACCAGTTTTCCCGTCCCCAGGCAATAATGGTCTTGCCTTTGACACTAATTGGCATCCCATTACGCTCCAGCCAATTTCCCTGGAGTGTCCAACGTCCTGCCTCCATTAAAAAGGTGTGAGCCACGGTATAACCCTTCATCTAATATCAAACATTTGCCCCTCTACTATCAACCCCTCAAGGTTGGCAATTAGGTTGAGTGCACTAATTTCCTTGACTGGCATATATAGAGGATTAAAGGCATATAAATAGCCTTACGTAAGTATAACTGGAGTCGTGTCGAGTATAGAGTATAGGCAATCGATCTAACAATCCTAATCAGGAAGCTCCATAGGAAGATAGAGGTTGCCTAGTGGCACGGCTACCTTAGCTCCAGTCACTTGGGGGAGATTACCGGGGATACCTAGCTTGCGCCAATAAGCCAAAACAGCAAAAGCGATCGCTTCTTTAAAATCCGCACTCATCCCAGCTTCATCGGTTGTGAATACCTGCACAGGTTCTAGCAAGGCTTGCAGCCGTTGCTTGAGGTAGAGATTGCGACTTCCTCCACCACATAAGAACACTTCGTCAGGCATCTGGGGTAAGAAGTGGCGGTAGCTGTGAACGATAGAGGTAGCGGTAAGTTCGGTCAGCGTTGCCAGAAAATCGGCAGGAGTGAGGTTATAGGCTTGGCTTTGTGCCAAACACTGGTTCAGGTACTCAACACCAAACAACTCCCGCCCTGTAGATTTCGGGGGTGGGATCTGGAAAAAATCTTGACTGAGCCACTGTTCTACTAAAGCCTGACAAGCCGTGCCTTTAGCCGCCCAGCTTCCATCTTGGTCGTAGGTTTGGCTGCCCTCAGTAAAATGCTGCACCGCTAAATCCAAAAGAGCATTACCAGGTCCAGTATCCCAACCACAGACTGCTTCTAGCCAGTTACCTTGACGGGCTGGGAGATAAGTTAGATTACCAATACCGCCAATATTTTGGATACATCGATGCCGAGTTGGTGAAGAGAGCAAAGAGGCATCCACCTTCGACACAAGTGGGGCAGCCTGTCCCCCAGCCGCAATATCAGCAACACGGAAATTGCTCACCGTCTTGATCCCAGTCAGTTGAGCAATCACCTCCCCCCGCCCCAATTGAAGAGTGTATCCCAAAGGGGTGTAGAGTTTTCCTTTCTCCCTATCTCCCTGCTCACTAAAGCTCCGGCTTTCCTGTTTCACAGGTGGGCGATGATAGACTGTTTGACCGTGTGAGCCAATCAAATCGGTTGGAGTGTCATCCGTCTGAATAGCTTGTGCAGCTTTGGCAAATTGAAAGGCGATCGCATCATCTAATTCTGCCAACTCTACCATTGAGAGGGCTGCACCCGCACAGACTTCTAAGATTTGCTCTCTTAGCTCAGATGGATAAGGATAAGTTGCACCAGCTACTAGCTCAACTTTTAAATCGATATCAGTACCAGTAATCTCTACCAAAGCAGCATCAATGCCATCTACCGACGTGCCGCTTATTAAGCCAATTACGCGGGTCATGGAACGCTTCTTTCCACCAAGTTATTGTGCGTTCTTAGCTTATCGGAGTTATTGCGCGATCGCTAGATTTATGCGGACTAACGGAAAATCAAAGTTTCTTAACCCGCGTCGGCGGGTTTAGTCTGTATAGCTGCGGTTTTAACCGCCAAGCTAGCCTTAAGCTGACACTAATGAAGGCTTTGCGCTTTACCCTACCTAAATATTCTGTAACTTGCAGATCGATTTGAGTACTTGTAGGAGTTGGGCGGCAGGCTCAAAATCCATCAGGTTCAGGAAGGGCATTAGCTGATAAACCGGGGAATTGCCTTGCTGGATATACACAAACTGATAATTATGTCCATTTGTCGTTAGCCCCCACACCGATGGTTGACGCTCTAAACTCTTATAGGCATAGGTGAGCAGTTGGGGTAAACCTGCCGATACATCAATCTCACTGTTCTTGGATTCAACCACCAAAACCCAAAACGGTGTCATAGATGTTATCGATATAGTCTTGTTAACTGCTAATATATCCAACCGCCCTGTAATGTTTGTATCTTCATCTACAACGTTGATTTGAGCGATGTTCTCTTCTAGAGAAATCTTGATAGGAGAGCGATAGAAACCAGACAGTCGCATTAAAGGAAAGGTAGTTAGGGCTTTAACCATTCCTTCAAGGACTTTACTCTCGCTTAGGTAGTTATCAAAGTCATCTCTAATTTGTAAAAGTTCTTGTAATTCAAACTCTGTTAAAGGTTCTAAAGATAACAGAGATATAAATGAGGAATTGTATTGCCTCTGGAAACCTAAAAGACGATGAACATCATTGAGAGATAGGTCTTTAGCGTTGAGAGTTGTCATGAATAGTTCCTCTGGGGCATCAATTTTGTATATTGTTCATAGTTGAGTGTGATTACTGATTTGCAAGAGTGAGTAACCAGTTAAGAGCGTAAGCTCTCAGGGTTAGGGAGATTAGTAGGCTGATGGCGACATTAGGAAAGTACAGAAAAAGTAGTTTGGCGCTCGGTATTTTCAGCACCGTTTTGGGTTGGGGACTCGTCACTTTTGCCCAACTCCCAGACACCAAGCCACTTCCAGATGATGAGACGTTCAACTATCTTAACCAGAAATACAGTCTGCTCATCAAAGAAACGAGAAGTGCGTGTGGCTACTACATTGACCCTAGGGATATTTATCAGAAAGGGAATTCCAAGGTGACAATGGTGAAAGTTTCCGCTGGATCTAGAGGAACCGCTTGCCACGGAGTCCTACAGTTCGTGTTGCTGCAAGTGAACTGCCAGACCAAAGATGTCGCCTACGGGACACCATCTGGCGTACCGACAACTTGGAAAATTGAGCGGGACATTGACTCGGAGGTAGCTCAAAAAGTCTGCTCCCTCCCTGCTCGTCAGACACTCTGAGAACAATTTATCCTAGTCAGCTATAGAAAAGTGCTGAGTGCTGAGTGCTGAGTGCTGAGTACAAACGTAGTCTATTCGAGGTGCGAGGGCGCTCAACACTGTCAAGAGCCTAAGGAAGTCCGCGATCGCACTCAAGCTGCCGTCCTGGCGATTCAAAAAGGATTAGTCGCCGCAGAACTATTAGCAAATTAGCGATTGTTGCAGATTAAGCAAGTTGAGAAAACAACAAACAACATAGTAGAGAGTTTTCCCCTGTCCTCCTCACTGACACACTAAGTTCACAGGATTTACACACAAACACTGTACCTTGCAAGGCAGGGTTTGGATCTGCGGGCAGCATCAGTTAGAGTAGAAGCAAAATTGGCGAGGCTCAAAATAACACCTTCAAAGACTTTTTTATAGGTGTTCGATATTTTGTTAGAAAAACTACCTTATCTAATTCGCCTTTATCCATGCATCCTCCAAATTCTGGCATCCTGCCAACGCACAAAACCAAAAGCTTTCCATCTGCCTCCGTCTCTCTATTCAGGATTATAAAAACTCCGGGAATCTGGCTCAATCGCATTATCCATTCTTGGAGTATTCATCAAAAAATTGGCTTGGGCTATCTTTTAGCGATTAGTATCGCTGTTTTAGGAATTGGATCGGGGTTATTAGTCGGAGAGCATTATGATGATAAGGCAGTCAGGAAATTCAGTGCTGCTTTAGAAAGAGCCGAACTGATGGCAAATCTAGAAAAAGCCGTTCTTGAGGTCAATCTTTATCAGCAAAAGTTCAATTCCTCAACTGCTGATAGCTACCGCCAAGAAGCGGATATCGCCGCCTTCATTGGGAGTATTGGTCAAGCGAGAACGCTAATATTCGAGCTTAAGTCAAGCTTAAAAAATGTTAACGAGCTTCCAGAAGATTATACGAAAAATTTAAACACGTTCTTGCATACCTACAACTCCGAACTAGAATCGCTTTCAGAGAAAATAGAAACTAATAGTCCAACGCAGAAAAAGATTCAGGCAATTCAGGAAGCATTAGGAACGACGGCAGAAGGAGAGTTAGCGCCCAAGTTCAAAGAGCTTGCAGCCAATTTAGAGCAGTTAGTTAGCTCAACATTAGCTCAACGGCAACAGGCAAGGGCTACTTTCAAAGAGGCAAAAGTCTTGCGGTTGATAATCATCCTTGGCAGCATGGGGCTATCAATGGCGATCGCGGCAATTTTAGCCTGGTATATTAGTCGTGCGATCGCTCGTCCCATTAAAGCTGTTACGAAAGTAGCTAAACGCACCACTCAAGAAGGCAATTACGACTTAAGAGCACCCGTTACTACCGAAGATGAAATCGGAATTTTAGCTATTTCTCTGAATCAACTCATTGAGCGAGTAGAAGCGCAAATTCGAGAGTTAAAACAAACTCAAGCCCAACTGATTCAGAGTGAAAAAATGTCAGGATTGGGTCAAATGGTGGCAGGGATTGCTCATGAAATTAACAACCCCGTTAACTTTATCTATGGCAACCTAAGTTATGCTAACAACTATATTGAAGACCTTCTACAATTAGTAGAATTATATCAGCAGCACTATCCCGAACCCGTTCCTGAAATTGCAACTAAGCTAGAGGAAATTGAACTCGATTTCTTGAGCGAAGATTTGCTAAAAATTCTCTCCTCTATGTACGGAGGGGCAGACCGCATTCGACAGATTATTCTATCTCTACGAAACTTTTGCCATTTGGACGAAGCGGAGATGAAGCGGGTTGATATCCACAAAGGGATGAACAACACCTTGTTGATTCTAAACCATCGCTTTAATGAAGAGATTGAAATTATTAAGCAGTATGGAAAATTACCTTTATTAGAGTGCTATCCAGCTCAACTGAATCAAGCATTTATGAATATTCTCAATAATGCCATTGATGAACTACTAACTTATGAGCAACCATTAGAGCCGAAAATCGCAATTCAAACAAGACCTGTTGATGGTAGCAAAATAGAGGTAAGGATTCGGGATAATGGTTCTGGTATTGATCCAGCAATCCAAGATAAAATATTTGACCCTTTTTTCACTACTAAACCAGTTGGGAAAGGAACGGGGATGGGACTAGCAATTTGCTATCAGATTGTTGAGAAACATCGAGGCAAAATTGAAGTTTTTTCCCAACTAGGGCAGGGAACAGAATTTGTGATTACTTTGCCAGTACAGCAGGGATTGAAGGCTTAGGTTTTAGGTTGATAGATGGTGCTCTCTATCAGTTTAGGTATCAATCGAACCATTAATTTTGCCATTGAACCCATAAACCTGACGGCTACCTGTATAGGGAATTAATATCACTTCCCGTTCATCTCCTGGTTCAAATCGCACGGCTGTTCCAGCAGGGATATCGAGGCGCATTCCTTTGGCTTGCTCTCGGTCGAAGTTTAACGCTTCATTCACTTCATAAAAGTGATAGTGAGAACCCACTTGAATTGGGCGATCGCCTGTATTTGCTACCTTTAGCTGTAGGATAGGGCGTCCAGCATTCAGTTCAATTTCACCGTCTTGAATAATCATTTCTCCTGGAATCATAAAAA
>DATNQT010000531.1:0-3947 GCA_036703885.1 Candidatus Sericytochromatia bacterium | reverse complement strand
GCAGCAGGGACATTCAATCTGGCATCTGCACCAAAGACAATTCCACTTGGATTCATTAAGAATAAGTTAGAATTGCCGCCAGTAACCTGAATCAGACCATTAATAATTGAGGGATTGCCGCCAGTAACACGCCCCAGAATGTTGTGAATATTGGGGTTAGAGAGGAAATTGGCAATCTGGTTGGCATCAAGACCAAAGTTAGTGAAACTGTGGAAGAGATTAGCGCCATCTCTTGAGAGGATACCCCCGGTAATGTCAAGGCGGTTGCTATTAGGAGTAACTACGGTATTGGTGTCATCGACAGCAGGAACAATGGGTTGGGCAGACAAAGGTTTGATTGTAATTGCTCCTGCTAGGGACAGCACTAGTAGCAGATACCCGATTCTTTTCTGTTTTACCTGCTGAAATCCCCTGAAGACTGGCGCGCTCATTTTGTCTTTACCTTCCATAAGTCCAGTAGCCTGACAGATTAACCGAGCCTCTAAAGGTTCAGCTAAGGGTATAGCGGCAACTTTAGCATCGCATAGTTTTACTCGAATCAATAGTGCGATCGCTAAACCTGAAATGTAGAGTCCATAAGAGCTGGTATAACATAGTGTCTACCCCCTTCACAGGTGAGTTATTTCTATCCAGCAGCAGTAGGCATCAGGGTCAGCTGTGTAGGTGATTACGCTCTAAAGATTGGATGTGCAATACATCCGCGATCAAAAAGACAGCACTGAGACTATAACAGTAACCCAAGAACTATGAACTTGATTCTTGCTATCATTCAGCCTTCCAAGCTTGAGGAAGTAAAAGAAGCGTTGGTAAAAATCGGCATTCAAGGAATGACCGTTACTGGCGCTAAAGGTTTTGGTCGCCAGAAAGGTCGCCCACTGCCTTTTATGGGTCTCTTTGATATAGATGGTAAACCTTCTACCGTAGACTTCTTGCCAAAGATCAGGATCGAAATTATCGCCACTGACGAGATGACCGACACAATTGTAGATGCGATCGTTGGAGCTGCTCAGACAGGCAATATTGGAGATGGTAAATTATTTGTAATACCCGTCGCTAGGGCTGTCCGCATCCGTACCGGTGAACTAGACGAGGCAGCCCTCACTAAAGAGGAGCCGACAACCCTCAGTAATCCATTTCATAGCTAATTAAAGCGTGATTGCCTTCAATAGACCTATCTAGAAAATAGGGAGTAGGGAATAGAGAGTAGGGGAAAGAGACTTTAGCAAAATTTTATTTGAGTGGAGCGGCGTAATGCTACTAAAATCTGATTCAAACCAGATGCTGGAATCTAATGTAAGTGTCCACTCACTCGAAGTCTCTTCCTACTTGGGCTTTCTTCTGTATAGCTGTTAATGGGCTATTGGTCGTATTGCTTGCTTGGGGCGTACAACGTAAATACCAAGGGTCAGTACCTCCTATCAGCCGTTCAGCGGCGGCTACCTCCGTGTCTGCTGCCAAACCAAACCAAATTACTGAATTGGGACCACGCCACCTACTGAATTACCAACAATGGGTAGCACTTTTGGAAAAAGAGGCTGACGTAGTTGCTGCTCAAAAGCCCGAACATTTAGCTATACTCGCTGGCGATTCGATCAGCCTGTGGTTTCCCAATGAACTGCTGCCCCCAACTCAAAATTGGCTGAATCAGGGGATTTCTGGAGAAACTTCAGCCGGGTTGCTCAACCGCTTAGAACTATTTGATAGAACTCAACCCAATGTCATCTTTGTGATGATAGGCATTAACGATCTGATTCGGGGAGTAAATGATGAGACAATCTTGGCGAACCAACAGATGATCGTTCGCTACTTGCGGCAAGTTCATCCCCAAACACAAATTGTCGTGCAGTCGATTTTGCCTCACGGTGCGGACAAGGCAACCTGGGAAGGACGCGATCGCCTTCTATCGATCCCTAACAGTCGCATCCAGGACATTAACAAGCAGATTCAGGCGATCGCAAAAGAGGAAGGTGTGATTTATCTCGACCTCCATCCCCTCTTTGCCGACGCTAAGGGCAACCTCAAACCCGAACTGAGTACCGATGGCTTACACTTGAACTCGCAAGGCTATACAGTTTGGCGCAATGCACTAATTGTCCTCAACCAGCTTGTCGTGGAGCCTACTGCTTCAAGAGAGGGGAGTAGGGAGTAGGGAGTAGGGAGTAGGGAGTAGGGGGAATAATTTTTACTGAGTTCGGGGTTTTGTCTGGAATAGCTGTTCCCTATTCCCCAGCTAAGGGGTCTCGGCATTTTATGATTGAGGGGAATAAGTACTTATAAACAGTCATTGCTTAGAAAACGCGGCATGGATACAAAAGCCTTTAAACGATCGCTCCACAGTTCAGAAAACTATCATCGCAAGGGCTTTGGTCACGAGGCTGAAGTTGCCACTCAGTTGAAATCGGAATATCAAAGCAATCTAATTCAAGAAATTCGCGAGAACAACTATCGCCTGCAACGGGGAGATGTCACCATCCTACTTGCAGAGGCATTTGGCTTTTGCTGGGGTGTTGAGCGTGCCGTGGCGATGGCTTATGAAACCCGCCAACACTTCCCCACTGAGCGGATTTGGATTACGAATGAAATCATTCATAACCCCTCGGTGAATCAACGCTTGCGAGAAATGCAAGTTGGGTTTATCCCAGTTCAGGCAGGAGAGAAAGACTTTTCTATTGTTGAAGCGGGTGATGTGGTGATTTTACCCGCCTTTGGGGCAAGCGTTCAGGAAATGCAGCTCTTGAACGAGAAAAACTGCAAGATTGTCGATACCACCTGTCCTTGGGTATCCAAAGTTTGGAACACCATTGAAAAGCACAAGAAAAAGGATTACACCTCAATCATTCACGGCAAGTACAACCACGAAGAAACCGTGGCTACCAGTTCCTTTGCTGACAAATATCTGGTAGTGCTGAATTTGAAAGAAGCGGAATATGTCGCGAACTACATTCTCAGCGGTGGAAATCGCGATGAATTTATAGCAAAATTTAGCCGCGCTTGTTCGGCAGGCTTTGACCCTGACCAGGATTTAGAACACATTGGTATTGCCAACCAAACCACCATGCTCAAGAGCGAAACCGAGCAGATTGGTAAGTTGTTTGAGCGCACGATGATGAAGAAATATGGTCCGGCTGAGTTGAGCGATCGCTTTCAAAGCTTTAATACAATCTGCGACGCTACCCAAGAACGCCAGGATGCAATGTTTAACTTGGTTGAGGAAAAGCTGGATTTGATGGTAGTCATTGGCGGCTTTAACTCCTCCAACACCACCCACCTCCAAGAAATCCCCATTGAACGGGGTATTCCTTCCTATCACATCGATAGTGCCGAGCGGATTGGTCCAGGTAATCAGGTAGAGCATAAGCCGTTAGGACGCGATTTGGAAGTCACTCAGAATTGGCTTCCCTCTGGAGCAATTGTCGTGGGCGTTACATCTGGAGCCTCTACGCCGGATAAAGTGGTGGAGGATGCGATCGAGAAGATTTTTGAGTTAAAGGCAGCTACTGCTGTGGTTTAAAGGCTGGGACTAGGATGGATATAGCGGTTCTGAATTGAGTGCAATACAGGAATGCCGTTCTCCGTTTGTTTCGTTTACTAGACCTATCTTGAAAGTCGGGAGTGGGGAGTAGGGAATGGAGAGTAGGGGAAAGAGACTTTCATTTTTTCGTTGCTCCCCTGCTTCCCCTGCTCCCCACCTCCGATTAGTGGACTGCCTCAACAGGGAGTTCTCCACTAGGTGTCCGCAGATCTTCCACCATCTCCTGAATTTCCGGCGGTGGCGGCGGCGTCAGGCGAGAAACGACTAAGGTAACGATAAAGTTGATAATCATGCCTAACGTGCCGATTCCTTCAGGGGAAACACCGAAGAACCAGGGTTGCATACCACCGAACTTCACGCCAATAATGTAGAAGAGCGTGAAGGCAAGACCTGTTATCATGCCTGCGATCGCTCC
>DATNQT010000530.1:0-2013 GCA_036703885.1 Candidatus Sericytochromatia bacterium | reverse complement strand
GGTATTGAGATAGTTAAAAGATACGGTAATTTGCCTGATGTAGAATGTTACCCCAAGCAACTGAACCAAGTATTTCTAAATATTATTAATAACGCGATTGATGCTTTAGAGCAAAAGAGAAATGGGGAGGAAAAAACCGTTCAAAGTATAGAAGTTAACACTCCAAACTATTCCCTGAAGGGAGCTTTGAAAGAGCTACCCTACTACGAAACGAAGGCAGAAGATCGAGTAATCGAAGGATTAAAACTTAGGGTACGTCCTCTACAGATGACTCTACCAACTCAAGCCTCTCCTTGCATTAGCATTCACACTGAGGTTGTCAGGATTCAGTATCAAGAAGCCAGGGATGAAGAACAACAGACAAGTGAGAAAGTGGTGATTAGAATTGCTGACAATGGAGCGGGAATGACAGAGTCAGTTCAACAACGGCTTTTTGACCCCTTTTTTACTACCAAACAGGTAGGTAAAGGAACAGGTTTAGGTTTATCAATTAGTTACCAGATTGTGGTGCAACGTCATGGAGGTCAACTCTATTGCATTTCTGAGCTAGGGCAAGGTACGGATTTTGTCATCGAGATTCCCGTTCGACAACCTTAGTCCAATAGTGATGGTAAATAGGCGATCTCTCCTAGATGCTCTGCCTCATACCATTCTCCTTTTTTAAGGTAGAAGATGAAATTAACTTACTTGCTGCTGAAGCTGATTAATCGGAATCTCTTATATTAACGCTTCTATCGGTTGAAAACGCTCTAGAGAGTACCTAAGTCTTACCAAAGAATTTTATAGTGAAGTGACGTGTAATTCTTAAATCATTGTGAAAGCGATTACTCTCCTCGGCTCCACTGGCTCCATCGGCACTCAGACGTTAGATATCCTTACTCAGTACCCCAACGAATTCCGACTTGTCGGATTGGCAGCAGGGAGTAATGTTGAGATGTTAGCTGCTCAGATACGGCAATTTCGACCTGCTATCGCAGCAATTTGTGCAGAAGAGAAATTATCAGAACTTAAAGAAGCGATCGCAGACCTCAACCCCCAACCCATCTTACTGGCAGGAGAAGCTGGGGTCGTAGAAGTCGCCCGTTACGGCGATGCCCAAACGGTTGTCACGGGTATTGTCGGTTGTGCGGGTTTGTTGCCAACAATTGCCGCCATTGAAGCGGGTAAAGATATTGCTCTCGCCAATAAGGAAACTTTAATTGCCGGGGGACCGGTGGTACTGCCATTGGTTGAGAAACATGGGGTCAAGCTACTACCCGCTGACTCGGAGCATTCTGCAATTTTTCAGTGCCTCCAAGGTGTTCCAGTTGGTGGTTTGCGGCGCGTTTTACTTACAGCGTCTGGCGGTGCATTTCGAGACTGGCCTGTGGAGAAGTTACCGGAGGTAACAGTTGCTGACGCCTTGAAGCATCCTAACTGGTCAATGGGGCGCAAAATTACGGTAGACTCTGCCACCCTGATGAATAAAGGGCTGGAAGTCATTGAGGCGCACTTCTTATTTGGTATGGATTACGACGACATCGATATTGTTATCCATCCTCAGAGCATCATTCACTCTCTAATTGAGTTGCAAGATACTTCAGTCTTAGCCCAACTGGGTTGGCCAGATATGCGCTTGCCCCTACTCTACGCTCTATCCTGGCCCGAGCGCATCCACACTGACTGGGAACAGTTAGATTTAGTGAAAGCTGGCAGTCTAACCTTCAGGGAACCAGACCATCAAAAGTATCCCTGTATGCAGCTAGCTTATGCCGCAGGTCGTGCAGGGGGTTCGATGCCAGCCGTGTTGAATGCCGCAAACGAACAAGCCGTGGCGCTATTTTTAAACGAGAAAATAGGCTATCTGGATATTGCCCATTGTATTGAGTATGTCTGCGATCGCCACTCCTCTGATAACTGTTCCAATCCTTCCTTAGATGACATTTTAGCAGCAGATAAATGGGCAAGACAGGAAGTTCTGTTTGCTAGTACTACAGACAAGGTGATGTCTGCCTCAAAATGAGCTGGGCTGGG
>DATNQT010000529.1:0-2883 GCA_036703885.1 Candidatus Sericytochromatia bacterium | reverse complement strand
TTAAAAAATATTGAAGATTTGATATTGAATTTAAACTCTCAAACCCAAAGCTTACATCTTAGACTGACGCAGCTGCCTGCTGGCTTCATAAAGTTGAGTCATCAACTCTAAAAGGGCGTTGTAGTCTGTGACGGGTTTGCTCAATAGGTCATCTGCTTGAGAAGCTTGTAAAAGCTTTTGCCGCTCACTCAGCATGGCGTAAGCTGTGAGCAAAACGATTGGGATATGGGAAGTCTGGGAGTCAGTTTTGAGAAGGCGAGTAATATCTGCACCACTAATTTCTTCGTCTTCCCAGTAAGCTCCTGGTAAATTCACATCCATCAGCACGAGGTCTATCTCTCCAGCTTGACATTGCTGGAAAATTTCTCCTGGCTCATCAGTAAAGATTACTTGATGACCGCCCAAGCGCTCAATCAACTTAGCCGTTCCCTTCGCTAACAAGTAATCATCGTCTACAAGTAGAATCTTCATCATTGAAAGAGGAATAGAGTTCTAATCTTATTTAGCCCTGTTTTCTGGTTCGTCCTGTTGCTGTATCGGTAAGGTGATTGTCACAGTTGTCCCCTTACCAATACCTGCGCTGTGCAGCGAAATCTGACCTCCCATAAGTTTCATCAGCCGCTTGCAAACCGTTAAACCTAATCCCGTTCCTCCATAACGTCGTTTAACCGAGCCATCTGCCTGCACAAAAGGCTCGAACAGTAGATTCTGCTTGTCAGGCTCAATACCAATTCCTGTATCGGTAACCGCAATTTGCACCCAATGCTTGTCATCAGCTGTCTCTTGGACGACCTGTAGGCGAATCTCTCCACTAGTTGTGAACTTAAAAGCATTGGAGATGAGATTGGTCAAAACCTGTTTTAGCTTCATCGTGTCAGCATAAACGTTTTGAACTTTGCACTCAATCACTAGAGGTATCCCCTTTTGGCGGCTTTCAATCCTGAATAAGTTTTGCTGCTCTTCCAACAGAGATTGCAGATGGATTGATTCTAGGTTGACATTCATCCGACCCGCTTCAATTTTGGCAATATCCAATACATCGTTAATAATGGCAACTAAATTTTCGGCTGAGTGATAGGCGACGTTGATGTATTCTTTTAGTTCTTCCTCATTGTCGTAAAAGCCTTCCTTGAGGAGTTTCAGATAGTTCAATGTTGCTGCCAGTGGTGTGCGGAGTTCGTGGCTAGTCGATGATAAAAAGTCTGATTTTAAGCGGGTGGCTTCCTCGGCGACGGTTCGGGCTGTATTGAGTTCTTGGTTACGAATCTCGACCAGCAGACGCTGCTGATGTTCACACTGGTAGAGTCGATTTTGTAGGACTGCCATCGTTAGATGGGTTCCCACTGCACTCAATATTTCAATTTCTGCATTCGTCCACTCCAAGGCTTGACCCAGTTTTAGCTCTCGCCAAGTTTCAAAGGATTGCCTGACCCGTTGTTGGCGATCGTCCGGGTCAAATCGTCCAGCCCAGATGATGTCACTGTCAATCTCGTTTCGGAAAATACTCAAGATGCCCAAGGACTGATCGCCGTATACTAGAGGCATCACCAGTAAGCCACGGATGCGGGTAGGACGGAAGACAGGAGCAACTTCCAGCAACTGGGGTTCTTGGTAGATGTCGGCGATCGCTTGAAGTTGAGCAGCGGCTCTGTTATACACTCCGATTGCCGCATCCCCCTTGGTTAGACTCAAGTCTCTCCAGTTATCGGCTACATCAGCCACCTGAGCCATCAGACTGTTATTAGTTATTTGCTGCTGCCAAAAGGGATAATTTTCTAGCAGAGTTTTGTTGCCTTCAGATAATACGGGTTGTATCCCGTAGGTGTAGAGTTCTACCTCGGATTGTCCACCGATGGAATTTAGATAGAGTCTGCCACCAGAACCCTTAACAGCAATGACAATCTTTTCTAATACAATTTGAAGAATTTCCTGAATCTTGAGGGGAGAGTGAAGGAGGGTCGAAATTTGATTAATGAGTGTCTCTTGACGAACCCGTTCCCGTGCTTGGGAGAGGAGGTGGGACTGAGAAATCGCGATCGCTACTTGGTCAGCTAATATCTGAACAAGCTGTAGCTGCTCTTCGGAGAAAACCTTAGGTTGGGCATGATGCGATACAAGGAAGCCCCACAAGTTTTGATGATGTACGATGGGCACAACTAAAGAAGATTGCACCCCCATTGCGGTCAAGTATTCTACATGACAAGGATCGACCGGACGTTGGAGAATATGTTCGATCGCCTGGTTTTGCACGTCCTCAATGGTAAGGTCTCCCGTTGTATCCGGACAATCCAATCGATTCAATGTAAGGCGCTGTGTCGCAATATCAACAATAGAACGTACTCTCGCTTTCACAAACATCTCGCGAGCATGAGGGGGAATATCTCCAGCAGGAAAGTGTAAATTTAATAGGGATGGCAAGCGATTCTCAACGACAGACTCGGCAATTACTTGCCCCGTACCATCGGGATGAAATTGATAGACCATTACCCGGTCTGTATCTAGGAACGAACGCATTTCTGCTACAGTTACAGACAAAATCTCTTGCAACTCCAGAGATTGGCGAATCCGATTTGTCATTCGGTTCAGCAACGTTTCCTGATTCATCGCTTGATTTTTACCCCTTTCATAAATATCTGTCATTGTTTTATAGTGGCAGGTCATTAGCAAAAGGATAGGAGGCAGCTTTCGTTCAATGGCAAACGCCCAACATCTAGCACTACTTCAGCAAGGTTCACTTATCTGGAATGCATGGAGAGGCAAACATCCAGAGGTACAGCCAGATCTACGTCAGGCATCTCTTCGTGGCAAATATCTAGAAGGAGTGAATCTGGCTGGAGCTGATTTGCGCGAGGCTAATCTTTATGAGGCAAACCTCTCCCAAGC